>PNNU01000396.1 GCA_013824385.1 Anaerolinea sp. | reverse complement strand
ATGCCCGTGTGTCACAAGAATATAATCTGGCGACAGGTCTTCCGCTTTGGCGTTTGTCATGGGGTTACCGTTAAAAAAAGGGTCTACCAAAATAAATATTCCAGCTGTCTTGATGCCGATTGCGGCATGTCCGTACCAGATTACTTCTGTTGTCATATTAATTCCCTTTCTAAATATTCATAAACTCAACAAGGTCTTTATACATCATTCCAATCTAGGATTCAATGACCAACCTTTTCGCCCAGAGCAAAAAGCTCCGTGGCGGATTGAAAACCAACGGTTTGCAGATGCAGACGCAGGCTGACACCTTCATTGATCAGATCAGCATCTTTGGTCTTGCCCAAATAATTATCAATATTTTTATCGAGGATGTTAAGGGTTTCGGGGTCAAACGGATCACCAGACAGGTCAACATCATCCAGAATTTGCCAATTTTCCAATTCAGAGCATTCTATAAGTTTGATCAGTTCTTCGCGGGTATAGGGTGAACGATGGCAAATGCCTGAAGCAGTATCCACTTTACCCCACCATTGATGAAGGAGCGTGTGTGTCTGCTGCTCAGGTGTTTGGTTATCTGTAAACATCTCATATAAGATGAAGTGGCCGCCGGGTTTTAAAACGCGCACCATTTCAGCCAGAGTCTTGCACGGGTCCGGCAGGTGGTGCAGCGAATTGGAGATTGAGACCAGGTCAAAAGAGTTATCCGTAAAATCCAGTTGGGTCGCATCCATCCTTTGAAACCTGATTGGCAACTCAGAGAATTTTTCCGATTCCCATTCCTCAGATGACTTTACATCAATCCCGATACCACTGCCAAAAGAACCCAGTTTTTCTTGCAATAACAACAAAAAATCCCCTCTACCGGTGGCTGCATCCAGAATTGTATCCGCATGGATGTCTTGCAGCATTTCGTCAATGGTTTTCATAATTACAGCACCTTATCTTTAATCTCCAAGCGGAGGGTAATAGGAAGCAGATTCAGCCGGAGAAAGCAGCGACAATGAAGAATTCCTGGAATCTGTGTGTTGCCCTTCATCAAGAAGGTGAATCAAGCGGACAATCGTATTGGAGGATTCATCAATAAATAAATTGAGGATTTTTTCATTGAGATACGGATAAACCCGGTCAAGGACCCTCTCAGCATCAGGAGTGGTGTAATACTCCTTTATATACTTCATCTGAACCTCAAATGCATTTTGCGGCATAAATGGCAACGGAATTTCAGGTATGTCAGATCTAAAGAATTTTTTCCAGACAACATAATCAGGGTGATCGCGCAGATATTTATGGTCCAGGTCGTACCAATCCGTTTTTATCACCCCAAAAGCCTCTTCCCGGCCTAACTTTGAAAACAATCCCTGGTTCACTAAATCTGTTGTAATACCGATTTTTCTCCACCAAAGCTGATCAGTCAGCAAGTGGACGAAGTATCCCAACCTAAAACTGTAATTTGAATTCTGGTTCCTGGTGTCCATCCCCTGCAAATATTGGTTATAAAAGACAAGATCCTTGATGGCCTCTTCACCCCGGGGTTTAACCAGAAAATGGGTCACTTCCTTGGGTGGATCATAGAGGGTCCAGTCTTCATTTGGGAGGCCAGAGTCAGGTGCAAGGTTGCCATATAAGAATGGGATTTCATCCAAACTGGAGATTTTTTGAAATATTTTCTCAGCAATACGTAGATGTGCGATCCAGGTAGCCATCATCCAATTTTACATGAAATTTGCAATCTTCTAATGAATTTCATATTTTCTCTAGTGTATAATCAAAATGTCGCTTATTTGGTGATAAAGAAAGGAAAAAATGAACATCTTCTTGGACCCCAATGTTGCCTATCTGGTACTCGTTGTGGGTTTTGTTTTGGGGGTACTGGCTCTCCTGACACCAGGTACTGGAATCCTTGAAATTGGAACTTTGCTGGCTATGTTTTTAGCCGGATATTCCATTTACAATCTCCCTATTAACACTTGGGCATTAATCTTGCTGATTGTTGGAGTGGTTCCATTTTTTTTGGCGCTGCGAAAATTCAAGCAATGGTATTGGTTAATCCCCGCCATAGTGTCGCTGATCATCGGTTCGATCTTCCTTTTCAAATTGGATACCGGCGCACTCGCCATCAAACCATTTTTGGCCAGTCTGACAAGCGTGCTTGCAACTGTCTTTTTATGGTTCGTTGGCCGTAAAACCATTGACGCTATGAAAGCCCGTCCCACACAGGATCTTTCACGTTTGATTGGGATGGTCGGCGAAGCCCGCTCTGACATCGCCATGGATGGAACCGTCTATGTTGGCGGAGAAGATTGGTCAGCCAGAAGTGAAAAAAAGATCCGCAGCGGAACACAAGTAAAAGTACTCAAACGAGAAGGTTTGGTATTGTTGGTTGAGCCTGTCTAGTTTATTTTGGAAATTAAATCTTGAAGGAGGATTGGAATGGATAGTGCAAATATCACATTGATTTGTTTGGTCGGCGCGATTGCTTTTATTGTGATTGTCTTTTTGGTTTCCGCCATTAAGATCGTCCCGGAATACCGCCGAATCGTGGTCTTCCGCCTGGGTCGCTGCATCGGAACCAAAGGTCCAGGGTTGATCTTGTTGATCCCCTTTGTGGATCGCCCCGTAATGGTTGATTTGCGTGAGCAGGTTCGTGAGATCCCCACACAGCAATCCATTACACAAGATAACGCGCCACTCTCAATTGACTTCCTGTGGTATTACAAGGTGTTTGATCCCGTGCAATCCGTGCTGCAAGTTCAGAACTTTGAATTGGCCGCACAGGGTATCGCCACCACTACATTACGCTCCGTCATCGGCGGCATCCTGTTGGATGGTGTTCTATCCGAACGCGAGAAGATCAACACCGCCCTCCGCGCCCGGTTGGATGAAGTCACCGAACGCTGGGGTGTTAAAGTGACCAATGTTGAAATCCGTGAGATTGTTCCACCGAGGGATGTACAGGATTC
>PNNU01000395.1 GCA_013824385.1 Anaerolinea sp. | reverse complement strand
GTGATAGAAATAGAAATCGTAGAAGAAGTCTCTTTTTAAGCAAACACTATCTTTTGAACAGAAGGGTCTGCAAAAGATTGACCACCAGCCAAGTTAATGGGTTCAATTGAAACAGGCGGGTTGTCAAAAAAACATCTTCTTAGAAATTCTGTGAAAGGAAAAAGAATTGTTGTTTCTTTCTATTCGTCATATTGCATGGTCAATCATTATTTATTCACTTCGTTCATAATCCATTGATGTACAGGGTGTAACTACTTGAAAACCCGAATCATTGAAAGTGAGAATCGTGACGTTGTCTTCCTGATCCACACCCTGAAAAGTGTTCTCAGCCACCTTATCAAAAGTACTAATTCCTCCACTACCTGAAAGAACTACCTGGTTTTCAACAAAATCAATCTTGATCGAAATATTTCCAGAAGCAGGAACTTTGCAGTTGCCGCTGGCAGTGGCTGTAAAAGAATAAACATGAGAACCAGAATTCTCTTGTTCTTCAACACTGGGGGTCTCATTTGGATCTACTGTGATGGTTGGATATTTCAATTGCGGTGTACGGCTGGGGGTGCTATTCAATTTTGTCAATACAAATTCTAAATTTTGTTCGGTAGCGGTTGGCTGAGTTGGTTTTTTAGTCGGTACCGGTGTTTCAGAGGGTGTTGGACTTTTTACTCTAACCGTCATTCCAGGAGTATTAGCCCCGCCCCACCACATTAATGCCGCGTATTTTTGTGTATCTTTTTCATCCATGGGGCGCGTGGAAAACTGGTTCTTTGATGAGTTACCAGAAATTCCAATTACATCCCCTCGGTAAATGACTTGTGAATCCTGCCCACCTCCCATTTCGGCTCTAACCGTGCCGTCATAACATCCAACTTCAAATCCACCCGTATCTTTTTGGTAATCAACGGACATTTGAGAGCCAACCACACCGGCTGAAGCTACGTCCGTTGTTATTTTAAAACTCCCCTCTCCCAAATCCTTGGTCACTTGAACCATCAATTCTCCATTGATCAACTCTACGAGTGTTATCGGATCTTTGAATCCATTCGACAAGGCAATCAGTTTTATTTCAGTTTCAGGAGCCAGGCTAATCAAAGAACCATCAGTAATATCCAGGCGCACCCAACCGTTTTCTCCAGATCGGATTGAATCGCCAATTCCAATCTTTGTACTTTCAGAAAGGATATTCCAGTCCTTTTCTCCGTTACGTAAAATTTCCGGCGATCCGCGATATATTCCCATGCTCATTTGCCTGCCAGGCAAGTCACAAGAAGACATTAATATAATGAGAACCAAGAAAATAGTCAAAAATATAAAAAGTTTTCTAACCATTTTTATCTCCTTGATAATATTCTCTTGATTTCCAGAATAATTATAGGAGTAAATAATGATCCGAACAAGAAAATTTTTAACAAATTAGTATTAATCAATATTTTTAATCCCCCCACTTACCTCAGGCCCTTAATTACCTTTCCATAATTATAGAAAAAAGTTATAGTTGTATATTCGCTCTTGAGGCGTAACAAAAAAACCAAATATTTTTCCAAAGGTTATCCATGCGAAGAATCATCCAACTGATCGTGATCCTCCTTGCCGTTTTGTATGTCGTGATCAGTTTCACCCAAATTCAAACCATTATAGAAACACTGCGTCTGGGGAACTTCCCCTTTTTGGTGGTGGCGTTTATTTTTGAATTCATTTGCCTGTTCAATGCAACCGCTGTTTACGGTTCGCTTTACCAACTGGTCGGCATGAAAGAAACACGCTGGAATTTTTTATTACTGACCACTGCATCCACTTTTATCAGTATGATCGCCCCAAGCGGCGGGATGAGTGGACTAGCGGTAATAATTGATTCGGCCAAGCAGCGCAAACTTTCTTCAGGCCGGGTGTTGGTGGTGGGCATCTTGTATTTGTTATACGAATACGCCTCTCTATTATGTGTGGTGACCATTGGATTTGTGGTGCTGCTCAGACGCGGCCATTTGGGTGTGGGTGAAATTTCTGCAGCATTATTCATGTTGGCCATCGCTTTGGGTGTTGGTGTTGTACTCTATCTGGGATACAAATCACAGCGTCAACTCGGACTATTGCTGACCAATCTTTCACGATGGGCGAATCGCAGGGTGAGACGTTTCTTTCACCGCGACCTGATCAATGTAGGAAATGCGTACTATCTTTCAACCGAGATTGCAGACGGCATCTCAACCATCCGGGCTAAACCCAAGAAACTGATCTGGCCATTTCTTTTTGCACTAAACAATAAGGCTATCCTGATCTGTATTTTAGCGTTTACGTTTATGGCAATGAACGTACCCTATTCAGTAGGAACCATAATTGGCGGATTTAGTATCGGCCAGTTGTTTTATTACATCTCCCCGACTCCCGGCGGAGTAGGTGTGGTGGAAGGTGTGTTTCCATTGATCCTAACCACATTGAGGGTTCCCTTTGGTAAAGCTGTTTTGATCACTTTCACATACCGCGCTATTACTTTGTGGCTTCCGCTGTTGATCGGATTCATCTCTTTCAGAATTTTACAGAGTCGTCACGAAGCATAGAAATTCAGTATTTTTAAGATCGCTCAGATAATTATCCGAGGAGGAAATAATGGATCAAATTTTCATAGAAAATTGTTTTTTATTAAAACGCAAAGGGTTATCCATCGCAGGAAAATACATCCTATTTGATGCCGAAGGTAAAAACCCCCTGCTCTTCATTGAAGAAAAATCAAAATGGTTTCCCCCCTCCATCACTTATCGTGCTTATGCAGACGAAAAGAAAACCCGTGAAGTGCTGACCCTGAAAGATCGGCCAGACGACCCTTCAGAGAATATGGATGTCTTTGATGCTCAGAGCGGAGAGAAGATCGGCAGCCTGATCTCGGATGCGGACTCGTTTTCTGAGATATTCAAGGATGTATGGAAACTTTGTAATGCTGATGGTAAGGTGCAAGCAAAGGTATATGAAAAATCACTCAGCAAATCGCTG
>PNNU01000394.1 GCA_013824385.1 Anaerolinea sp. | reverse complement strand
CCGGTACGGTTGAATGGGCATGAGGTTGCAAAAGCATATTATGGAATTGTCAAAGAGACAATTCAACCAGGCGAATCTGGAGAAGATCGTAGTGAAGCCTTTGCCAGAGCTGCCTTGGAAGTGGAAAACATCGTTGAAAGAAACCGGATCGTCAATTGGGCAGATAATATTGATGTTCAAAACCGGATGCGGATCGAAATTGAGGATATGTTATTCGATTGGAAAGATAAGGAAGGGATTGAACTTGCTTTTGATGAAATCGATCGTATTCTAGATCAGTCTATTGATGTAGCTCGTGTCAGATGTCCCTAAACCAAGGTGATTAATGGTAATTTTCGATAACATCGAAAGTCCAAAAATGATAACTGTATCCTATTCCAATCTCCAAATCCCTATCACAGTATGGTTTGAAGCGCGGAATCGCTTAAGAATCACGGTTCAGCCAGATAAAAGCATTGTCGCGAAAGCGCCCCTTGATTACTCTTTAGAGGAAGTGCAAGCGAAACTTGAAAAACGTGCCCCCTGGATGATTCGGCAATTGGAGTACTTTGATCAGTACCACCCCATAATGCCTGATCGCCAATACATAAGTGGTGAAACATACTACTACTTGGGCCGGCAGTATCGGTTAAAAGTAACGGCAGGCAGTGAAAATCATGTCAAACTGATTGGTAAATTCTTTATGTTAACTACAACCCAACCAGAGAACCAGGATGAAAAACAGCAAATATTAAAAAATTGGTATACCAGACATGCCAGGGTATTCATCCAGAATCGAGTAAGGTTGTTTGTTGATCGGGTATTTGAGCTTAGCGCACAAAAACCTGAGATTAAGTATCGCAGGATGAACAAACGTTGGGGAAGTTGTACACCTTCCGGAGTGATTACTTTTAATACTGAGCTAATCAAAGCGCCGACTCACTGTATTGATTACGTGGTTCTTCATGAATTATGCCATCTAGTGCATGAAGGCCACAGTGCGAAGTTTTATCACTTGCTGGATGTGTTAATGCCGGATTGGAAAAAGCGAAAAGAACGATTAGAAAAGGTGATTCTGGCATAATTAGGTTTATGTCAATTGTAAATAATTAATGACTTGACTGCAAAAACAGCCTAAAAATACCCGAATCCAACCCGATTAATTGTTATTGATGATGATAAACGGCGAAAAATGGCATTTAGAAAATTAATAAAAGAAACAGACGCCTGTACCTGGGAGCACTCTTGCTCAATTTCTTTCTTTATCTTGGCTTCCAGGTAGCGTTGGATGCGGCGGACATTGGTTATCATTGCCGATCCAATCACCATGCAGGATACCCTGAACTTGCCACGTACTGGCAACTTGCTTGCAGGGAATGGATGTTTCACTTGGCGGACAGTGGCTTCAACAGCAGCCCGTAAGTTACGCCCTTCTTCTTGATGAATCAAACTCCTCTGCCGCCGCTCAGACATATTGATTTGCTTCTGATCAAAGCGCAAGTGAAACCGGAGATCGCGTTTACCCCTTTGAACTGGACACTTTGGTAATAAAGGACAAGCCAAACAGACCTCATCCTCAAAATGGGCCGCATAGGCTTTCTTCTGGCTGCTTGTGTGAACCGGTGTGCTTTGTTCTTGTGGGCAGGTGATCTGGGTTGGCTTTCCGCTCTCTGCCAGTTTGATCGTGAAATCGGACAGGTTGAGTTTCTCACTGCTGGGAATCCGGCCGCGAATGGCAGTCTGGATTTGCTCGACTTGGTGATCCATTAAAGTCTTGTCTGCATCAGGACTGCCAAAGCCACCGTCTGTGTAGAGAGTGTCTAAATCAGTGCGCTCTTTCAAATTGGGCAGGGCTTCTACCAACATTTCTGCATCATCTATGTGGTTGGCAGCCACCTGGACTTTGGTAACCAGTTGCAGTGGGTTCTCTGGATCACAGGTTTCAGTGAGATTAGCAACATATCCTCGAAACGACTTATTGTTTTTCTGTCTGTAAGTGGCTTCAAGATCATCAGGGGACTGCAGACTGTTGGCACTCAGTTCTTTGCCCTCCTTGATCTTTATTACTTTCTCTTCCACTCGGAAATGTTCACCAAATACGCGCATCAACATCTGGTAGACCGGCTCCAGGGCATAACTTGACTCAAGTTCAACCAGCAAGCGTTGCAATAGTTCACCGATCTTCTGAAAATGTTCGTTCGTGTTCTGCCCTTTGATATGGTAGACGTACTGCCCGGCATGGCCTTGTATATAGGGCCTGAATTCCTCAGCGTAATGTCCTTGATCTTCTTTGGTGAGCATCCGATAAACACGCTGCAATACTTCCACCAGTAACTGCAAGCGGCCCATGACACGAATATTGCTGGCAATCTGAGTGCTGTCCATTCGTTGTTTGCCGGTCTTGAGTTGGTAGGCCGCAATCTGTTGATCGGTCACTTTCTCGAAGGCTTTTTCCAACAGGTTTATCCCTGTCTCCTGCATGTAACGGCTCAACCGTTCCCGGAAGTAGTACAACGTGCGGGGTTCGAAATCACCATCTCCCAATTGCCGGAATCCTAATGCATACCGCACCTGTGAGTTATAGCCAAACTCATCAAACATATCCTCATCCGTCCAACCATTTCCTGCCTTCAAATACTCCAATCCAACCAGTACATTGACCGGGATATTGGGTCGGGATGGGCAATCTGCATAGAGTACTGCGAAGGGTGTTTCATCTAGACGACAAAAGAATTCCCGGTAGAAAGCTCCTGACCAAGATGTGTCCAGACGCTTCCTTAGCTTTGGCGGAAGTTCATCTACATTGCTGGTGAGGGGTAATTGGAAGTGACGATGGTTTTTCTTGAACATGTTTTTTTGCCTTGTGATCGGATTTGTTCAATTATATTAAATTTTCGGACGTTTGCAGAGGGTATAATTTGGACTAATTCTATCCAGTCGTTTTTGCAGTGAAGTCATACTAAGGATAATCAATGAAACCATCAATGATCTTTTATCCATGGAAAAAGATCCGCAAACAATTAATTGAAATGCT
>PNNU01000393.1 GCA_013824385.1 Anaerolinea sp. | reverse complement strand
AGGATTCAAAACACGATTTCCGAGCCATTTCTGTTCGTAACCATGGGTGGTCGGTAAAACGGTGATGATACCGGGGATGGTATCGTAGTACATTTGGTTCATTTGATAATATACTTCGGCACGGGCAGCGGGATCAACCAAAGAAACACCTTGATCGAGAAGGGCTTTGAATTCGGCCTTCAGGTCAGCAGGCATGTTTTGGCGGGCGCCGTAAGTACCGGAAGTGTAAGGCTGATACCAGTTATGGGCATCATGGATATCTTCCAACCAACCAGCAACCATTACAGGAACTTTCTTGGCGCGCTGGGCGGCCAAGTAAGCAGGCCAGGGCAGACCAAGGACTTCGACGGTGAACAATTCATTCACTTCGGCGAGGTTGGCTTGCAGGATCTCGGCATAGATCTGGCGGGTTGAGTTGCCAGTGTTGTAGATCATCTGCAGGCGGAAACCCATATCCCAAACATCATCAGGATCTTCACCAGCGGGGATGCCATCTTTATCGACATCAGCCAGCTTGAATTCTTCGGCAGCTTTTTCTAAATCAAAGGAATACTTGGCTGAGTCAGAGCTATACCCAGGCATGCCAGGCAGAGCAAGGGTCAATGACTGAACAGCTTCGCCATTCCAAACTTCATTGATGACTGTATCCCAGTCAAAAGCATAGGCAAACCCCTTGCGGATATGAACATCATCAAAGAAAGTGGGGGGAACGCCATTGCCATCAAGTTTGTTTGAACCGATATAGGGGTTCAAGACAAGTTCAACAGCGGGGGTCTCGGCTACTGCACCAGTATCTTCGGTAGCAGCAACAGGTGCCTCAGTCGCGGCGGGGGTAGTACCACAAGCCGACAAAATGAGGCTGAAGATCATAATCAAACCAACTAACGTATATAACTTACGCATTGCTTCTCCTCCTTATGAGAATTCGTTAGATTCGTATTGGTACTTTTAACAAATTTCTTGTTCCGAGTAATGCTTAGACTCACCACCTCCTTTAATTAATATGTATTAGACTTTTAAACAAGCAGCGAAATGCCCTGGCGTAACCTCACGTAGTTCTGGTTGAACTTCGGCACAATGAGCGTCAGCAATTGGGCACCGCGTGCGAAAACGACAGCCAGAGGGTGGATTGACAGGTGACGGCACATCGCCTTCCAATACCTTGCGGCGGTTCTTTTCGTAATAAACGGGGTCGGCTACAGGAATTGCAGAGAGTAAAGCCTGGGTATAAGGATGCAGAGGGTTTACATATAATGTATCACGATCAGCTATCTCAACGATGACACCTAAATACATAACGGCAACGCGATTACTAATATGGCGTACCATCGAAAGATCATGAGCAATGAAAAGGTAGGTCAGGTTAAATTCTTTTTGAAGATCTTCAAGCAGGTTAACCACCTGCGCCTGGATGGAAACATCCAGAGCAGAAATTGGTTCATCACAAACAATGAAAGACGGATTCAAAGCCAGGGCTCTGGCAACGCCAATTCTTTGCCTTTGTCCACCTGAGAATTCGTGTGGATAGCGACTGGAAAAATCAGGGTTCAATTTGACCAATTTAAGTAAATCTGCAACCCGCTCTGTGATTTCTTTACCAGTTGCTTCTCCAAATGCCATCAATGGTTCGCCAACAATATCTCTGACGGTCATACGCGGATTTAAACTGGCATAAGGATCTTGAAAGATCATTTGCATTTCACGGCGCATCATACGCATTGCTTCAGGTTTGAGTTTTACCAGATTCTTGTCTTTATAATAAACTTCTCCTGCAGTTGGTTTGTAGAGCTGCAGAATTGTGCGTCCAGTGGTGGATTTTCCACAACCAGATTCGCCTACTAATCCAAGTGTCTCACCTTCGATAACATCAAACGAAATTCCATCCACAGCGTGTACAGCACCAACCTGGCGGCTGATCACTCCACGAAAAATAGGAAAGTGCATCACCAGGTTTTTTACTTTAATCAAAGTCTTTTTTTCAGTTTCCATTATCGCTTACTCCCGGATTTGGTATCAACCCAGCATGCCACTCGATGGCCTGGTGACACAGTCTCCAATTTTGGATTCTCTTGCCAACATCTTTCGGTTACAAAACTGCAACGTGGCGCAAAGGGGCAGGATACTGGTTTTTGGTATAAAACCGGGGGCATTCCTTCAATTGAGAATAAACGAGTATGCGTTTTATCCTCAATATGTGGAAGGCTTCCAAGCAGACCCAATGTATATGGATGAGTTGGATTGGTGTATAAATCTTTTACATCAGATTCTTCAATAATAAAACCGCCATACATTACTGCAACGCGATGGGCAATACTGGCAACCACGCCCAGATCATGGGTGATCCAAACTATTGCCATTCCCATTTCGTCACGCAAGCGTTTTACCAAATCCACAATTTGCGCTTGAATGGTTACATCAAGAGCGGTAGTTGGTTCGTCTGCAATTAAAATTTGAGGGTTACAAGCGAGTGACATGGCAATCATCACGCGTTGGCGCATACCACCAGAATATTGATGAGGATAGTCTTTTAATCGTTCCCCTGCTCTGGGGATTCCCACAAGACCAAGCAATTCGATCGCTCGATTTGTAGCTTGTTGGTCGGTCATGTTTAGATGGAGTTTGAGGGGTTCGCAGAGCTGCTTGCCAATGGTCATCACAGGGTTCAATGAAGTCATCGGGTCTTGAAAAACCATACTGATTTGTGCACCCCGCACATGTCGAAGCTCTTCAGGATTCATTTTCAACAAATCCTGTCCATGAAAATAAGCTTCACCAGCTACGATTTTGCCTGGGGGAGCAGAAATCAACCGCAGACACGAAAGCATCGTAACACTTTTCCCACAACCACTTTCTCCAACCACACCCAGAGTTTCACCTTCGTTTAGGGTGAACGACACACCGTTGACAGCGTGAACAATGCCTTCCGGGGTTTTAAACTGGGTTTCCAAGTTCTCCACTTGTAGTAAATGATCAATCATCCACGAATCCTCTTTGGTAAAAGATTAAGGAAATTTCGTACTTTTTT
>PNNU01000392.1 GCA_013824385.1 Anaerolinea sp. | reverse complement strand
AATGTTCTTGCCTTTCCCTATTCAGGGCTTCAACCGGGCAGGTCGTCCCATTCGCTTCAATCGGGCGGGTTACGGACCCGCCCCTACCTTTTTCCATTTTCCGTGTTTTTCGTGGTTAAATGGTCTTGCAGTTCCACCCCCACCTGTGCTATCATAATCGCCATACATACGATATAAAAATCCGATTCCCCCACATCTGGGGGTAAATATCAAGAAACCCACCCCCACCAGGAGGAACCCCCATGCGCTGCCCTTATTGCCAGGACGATAATTCAAAAGTGCTCGACACCACCCATGACAGCCGCGGAGGGGTGCGCCGCCGCCGCGAATGTGAACACTGCGGACAACGCTTCTCCACCTACGAACGACCAATCCTCGCCACACCCCTGATCATCAAGCGCTCGGGCACGCGTGAAGAATTCAACCGAGACAAACTGCTCGAAGGCATCCGCATGTCGTGCACCAAGCGACCTGTCTCTGCCGCGGATATCAACCACCTGGTCAGCGAGATCGAAACCAATCTGCAAAAAATGGGCCGCGAAGAAGTGTCTTCCCGCGTGGTCGGCGATATGGTCATCAATGGACTGAAAGACATGGACCAGATCGCTTACATCCGCTACGCAATTGTCTATTTGCAATTGGCTGATCTGCAGTCCATCCGCAAAGAGATCGATCATTTGCTGGAGGGATAACCGCCACAGGCGGTATAGGTTTTGTAGTATTCCGGCTTTCAATCCAGCAGAATTCAAATAAATCTGACACAAATAGACCCTCAAAATGATGAGGGTCTATTCCTATTAGTACCAAATGAGTTTTATTCTTCTTTCAATTTGAATTGTGAAACAACCTCTTGCAGTTTTTGCGCCATCTCGGCAAGCAATTGAGCTGAAGCGGTCACTTCTTGCACTTGTGCGCTCATCTCTTCTGCGCTGGCGCTGACCTCTTCAATAGCCGCACTGTTCTCTTCACTGACACTGGCAATACTCTCAATAGCCTGGCTGACTTCGCCTGAATTTGCGGCCATTTGCTCGGTTGAAGCCGTGTTTTCTTCCACAACAGCAGAAACCGAATCAACTGAACTCACCAATTCTTCTGAAGCGGATTTCATCAATTTACTCGCTTCCGATGCCAGTGCTGCTTGTTTACTCACTGCCTCGGCAGCAGAAAGGATATCTGACAGAGCTGTTCCAGCCTGATTGGCACTTATTACACCTGCTTCAACTTCTTTGGAACTTTCTTCCATCGCTTTAACGGCTTCAACAACAGTGGAAAGAATGTCATTCACCAATCCCCCAATTTCTTTGGTCGCATTTGATGATCTTTCCGCCAACTTCCTTACTTCATCTGCCACAACTGCAAAACCTTTGCCGTGTTCCCCTGCCCTTGCAGCTTCTATGGCCGCATTAAGAGCCAACAGGTTGGTTTGTGAAGCAATATCTTCGATGGTTTCTACAATTTTTCCGATCTCTTCGGATCGTTTACCCATTTCTTGTACTTTTTCAGCAGAGACGCTGACCTTGTGATTAATACTTTGCATTCCGGATAACGTTTGTTCTACAGTCTCTGAACCTGCGTGCGCTGCATCTGCCGCGGATGTTGAATCATTCATCACAGCCAACACATTTTCATCCACTTGTTGGATGGCAGAGCTAATCTGATTGGTTACATCCGAGGCTTTCGATATCGATTTGCTTTGTTCCTGGGCGCCCTTTGCCACACCTTCGATGGCTTGCGCCATTTGTTCAACCGCATTCGCCGTGCGGGTTACCGAGGCAGCCTGTTCAGTGGTCCCTTGTGCGACCTGCTGCATTGTCTGAGCAATTTGATTGGATGCTCGCTCTGCTTGAACAGCAGTAATGGCTAATTCTTCTGAAGCCTTGCTCAATCCTTTGGCGTTGATCGAAACTTGACCCACTGATTTCCGAAGATTGGCAATCATTTTTTCAAACGCGATACCCATTTCGTCTTTATCAGAATTCAATTCGATATCATCCCGCAAATCACCATCAGCAATTTTTGCAGCAATATGTGCCATGCCTTTCAAATAAGACACAATACTGTTGAACGCAGTCCCCATTTTACCCAACTCATCCTGAGATTTAATTTGGACGGAGACATTCAAATCACCGGTGGCAATGGTTTCAGCCGCCTTGCTCAAGCGGATAACCGGATTGGCAACCACCCATCCGGTTATGTAAATAATGAGGCCTAATGCGATGATGGTCATTACCAGACCCACCAGGATCATTTGAATCAAAGTACTGGTTACGGTTTTATTAATTTGAGAAACCGGAATATCGAGATTCAAAGACCATGGTGTACTGCCAAGAGATATCGGCGTAAACACTGAGACGATTTGACCGTTATTTGTAATCAAATCCTTTCCACTTTGAATGGTGGTTAATTCATCCTGCCAGGATGCGGCATGCCATTTTTCAAGCGGTTGCCCAAAGAGATCGGCTTTACCCGTGGCGCCAAGGATGTTTCCCAGATAGCTGACCACGGCCATTTTACCGGTACTATTAAAGGCGGTAGTTGAATCCATCAAACCCTGGAAGTAATCCACTTGCAGGTCAAAAGCGATGATGCCAACCATCTCGCCCTTTATGATTACCGGTGCAGAAATAGTCGCCAGCCACATGTCTGTTTTCGTGGTTGGATCATTATAGAGATAGGGTTCCACCACACAATCCTGCAGGGTTCTTAACGGACAGGCATAATAATCGTAAGTGGAGTCGGTGGCAAAATCGGAATTTTCTGTTACTCTTACAAGCTTGTCTCCCTGCCGGGTCCACCAATACCAGAACCAATTGCCGTATTTTCCGTCAGTTTCAGAATCGAAGGCACCTGGCTTCCAGGAGGTGTATGTATTTTTAACGACCGGGTTATCTTCAAGCGCCTTTTTGAGTATGGCTGAGACTTCTTCCCGCGAGGGTTGAATGCCCGCTTCTTTGGCCGAAGCCATCGAAAGGGCTATCGTATGAACTGTTGACTCTACGTTTTTCAGGCTGCTCTCAATGGTTTTAGCAT
>PNNU01000391.1 GCA_013824385.1 Anaerolinea sp. | reverse complement strand
CAAAGCGCTTAAGAAGGACGCGGCGAAAAGCAGCCGCGCCTCTTAGCTTTATCGTTCTCCCCCTTCGCTTCGCTCGGGGGAGAATGCGGAAGTTAAGCCGGAACTCCTGTTTCCCTTCGCTCCGCTCAGGGAGAACAAGGAGTTCAAGACCGATGCCCCTTCGGGGCACGGCTTAACTTCCGCATTAAATTTATATAATATGGAAATCTTACAGGCTACAGTTACTGATGCTGAAGAGATTTTGCAGTTACAAAAACTTGCTTATCAAAGCGAAGCTGAGCGTTATAACAATTACGACATCCCACCCCTTAAACAAACAAAGGGAGGGATGGCAATGGGATTCTTCAGCAGGCTGTTCGGGAAGAAGGGCAGCCAGACCGATGCAGCTCAGGTCTACGGAGGGGGCCGCAATTCGAGTTACGAGAAACAGATGAACAAACACTTTAGCCTGGAGTTTCGCGACAACGGCTGGTCGTTCGAAGGTAAGGGCAACCAGGATTTCGCCAGCCAGTTGAGCAATCCGGAAATATGTCTGGGGATGCTCGACGGCCTGAGATCGAAGCTGGAGTTCGATCAGGTCTGTATCCTGGCGGGGAACCCCGTCGTTGTCGTTTGCAACTCTACACCGCCGGTGGGTATCGTAACGTCGCTGAACACTTTTGACATAGGCAGACTTGTCGCCAAGATCATTAAGGCGAACGGGGGGCTCGTCTACGCCCACCAGGGTGCGTTTTGGCTCCGATTGGCGTAAGGCGGTACGAGCGCGGCGAGCACGGCGTTGCCTAACAACGCGTTGCAGATTGGACGTGGCAAAAAACGGCGCGCCGCTTAACGCAACGTTGAACATTTACAGATGTATTTGTTGTTACATTAACGTATGTGATTTTTAAGGTCAAAGGAGGCTGGCATGGCTGATATTATGGTTTATATTTCGTCATCATCTGAGATGGTGGATGAGATTGTCACATCGCAGAAGGACAATATCAAAGTTCTATCGAGAAACAAACAAGTTCCGGAAACACAAACAAGATTTGGGCTTGCCGAAGGTATAGTAATCGTAACGGCAATCAAAGGACTTGCCGAACTACTCAAAGTGTGCATGGAAATTTATAGGATGTTACGTGAGAAGAATAAGAAGGGTCAAACTGTCACACTTGATTTTCCGAATGGCCATAGTGTCAGCATCAATGATGATACTCATTTCGACGATATCGAGACTAAAATCAAACTGGCCCTAACTGAATAATGTGGAAATATTTCTATGTTAGAGAACGATAAGACTAAATTAGATTATTGCGAATATGATTTTGGCGCGACTGAACTGCTGTTGCCTGGAATAACGCTTAACGTGCCGAATATTCATGGTACGTCTAATGAATTTACTGAGGCATATCTGGCATATTTTTATAGCGATAATGCGCCGAGCCAAATGAGGATTATCGACGATGCGTTGCGAAATATTAAAGATAGCAGAGAGATATTTTATTTACTATCTTTAGCGACTACGAGTGTACATGAATTGAGGCATTTTCATGAACTGTTTGGGAGCCCTTTTGGTGCAAAAATAATGTATTTGCTTCTCGAAAATGCCTTATGCACACCATTAGCGCTCCTATCATTAGACTCAGAACCTACTATTGCTCTCCCATTATCATCTTGGAGAGGTCTATCAGCAGATGAGTTCAAGCTTCTTACGTCTCAATACAATAACGTTGACTTAAGCCCAAAGCCGCCAGATAGTTTGGGAATAATGATCGAAACAATCGAAGAGCGTTTTAATAAAATTCACCGCATGTACACATTTTCGAGCAACCATTGGAAAACTGTTCTTTCGACCAAGCATATACTAGAAACTTCGGCTGTTTCAGTGCAATGTCACTTGATCAACGTGATCCATAGCAACAAAGTGACGTCGTTTTACAAAAATATTCTTCGAAATATGGATACTACTAACACATATCATAGAATTAATAACGAGGATGATCAGTTGTATTGCTTTGCCGAAATGTCACCTGTCGTGCTTAATGCCATTCTGTTTTATTCATTATGCGCTGATTGGTGGAATGAGCCGCAATCTGCCCTGTGTTATCCCTCAGAACGTCTTGCATTTATTGTTGAAGCATTACGAGACTATGGTCGCATTCCCAAAGAAAAGGAATGCATAGAATTCCTTGACTATTGTGCCAAGAAGATAATGGCGCCAACCTTGAAGGAAAGCTTACTTAAGTCTGCATATATGCTTTCCGCACTGTCGGTTGAGATAAAAGAACGATACAAGCAAGTATTTAGCTCGCTGAGACTTAATAAATCTCTACAGATGTATTTGACGTTGATTGATCAAATTGTCGCCAGCCACGCTTATTTAATTCAAGCGATTCTTGCAGATCCACTAGCATTTTTTGATCCTAATAAATATATTGAAAGAGCAACAGAGTGGTTAGCTGCTCCCCGGTGGTATAGAAATAATTGTTACTTCTTCTATGTTGGAAATCCATATTTGAATCTGAAGGAGGCACATGATGCAGGTGACTGGCTGGTTCCTGGTTTCACAACCGTGAGTGACGATGACAAGAAATATGCATTTCTCCTGTTGTCCAAATACTTAACTGTTGGGAAGGAAATAATGACACCTCAAACAGTATATCATTTTGGAATTGACAATTATGCCAACAGTGTCCTTTGGGCTAATCAGACCGCATTCCATGTTGATCAGATGTACGCGCTACGTTTTTTAAAGGACAAACTTCCTAACAAGAGAATTGTTTTGCTTAGGAACGGATAATTAGATTGAGAATCATTGGGCAATACATGTAGCGAGAAAAAAATACAGGGGGGCAGCCCTTGCCATTGGACAAGGATGACTACCCAACCAATCGTTCAAGCGGCCAAGCCGCTTAACTTCCGCATTAAACAAGGTTACCCTCGGTAATCCGCAGCAGTTGCAACTTCCGATACCTACGGACTCGTAGGTGTAATTTTCAAGCCACCACTGTGAATAACGCGTTGTACCCCGCAGCATAATCAGGATGCTCCATGGTGCGGTGTACTGTGAGGAAC
>PNNU01000390.1 GCA_013824385.1 Anaerolinea sp. | reverse complement strand
TATCGCCGGCAAACTGGGTTTTCCATTCTTTTTGATGCTCTTTTTCATCTTCATGGGAAAATACGTGGGTTTTAGCGACCCTGTTTATATCGTCATAGGTAATATTTTGCTCATTCCCGCCTCCAGCGGCATGGGCGGCGTCACTCTGGCCATCGGAGATGAACGTCAATGGGGCACCCTCTCTTATGTTCTGGGCAGCCCGGCACCCCGCAGTCCGGTCTTTATGGGCAGGGCTTTTTATTACATACTGGATGGATTTGTGACAGCCTTGCTTGGTTTCGCCATTGCCGCAGGCATTTTTGGATTGGATCTTGCCAAGGTAAACTTATTGCTTCTTATGGCTTGCAGCTTATTAATTGCTGTGACCTCATGCGGACTCGGCTTTCTCTTTGGCAGTATTTCTCTGATCACACGTGACGGGTGGATGATCTTGAATACCTTCCTGTCTTTCTTGTATATCCTGGTTGGGGTAAATTTCCCAGTTGCATCCTTGCCGTTGATACTGCAGAAAATATCCTGGGGGTTGCCGCTTACCCGCGGCATTATGGCCGCACGCCAGGTGTTGGATGGAGCGGGTTGGTCTTCTATCAGCTCCTTGATTGCTGGTGAGGCTTTGGTGGGGCTCATTTACATATTCATCGGATATTTTTTCTTCATGTTCCTCGAAAAACGTAGCATGCAATCAGGCACTCTGGATGCCATGTAACATATTCAATAAAGGGCATTTCCCCGCAGCTTGCTGCGAGAAAAGGCTTGTTTTTTTGCCTCACCCCACCCCACACGCGAAGCGTAGGGGGGCTTAACCTTCTCCATCCTGAGGATGGAAAAGGGCAGGGGAGAGGCCGGAGTTAAACAGTGTGTTATTTGCACATAATATTAAACAAAAGTGATACCCTGTTGCTTGCTACGGGGAGGATTCATTATTTTACGAAATTAATTCTATTTGGTTGTATAAAAACATTAAGCAGGGCACCAATTTTATAAAACCAGGTGCCCTGCGTCAAAAATGTAAACCCGTTTCGATTATTGAGTTATTGATTCTGCGATCTTCAACATTTCCTCAAGAGGAAGCATATCCGTTGGTAAATTGGTCTGCAGCACAAACGTAAATCCATTTTCAGACCAGATCAATTGATTCCATCGGGCGTAATCCCATTCTCCATTTTCATCCTGGAATGGATAAATTGGAATTTGCTCAATCCAGCCCCCCTTAACTCCTCGTACAGTTACTTCAACTACTTCGATATCACCAATTCCAGTAATCCACGGATCGGTATTCTCATTTGTTTGAGTTTGTTCCAGTGCTATGATTGCGGCGAATTGCAGACCATCGTGCAAGGGTGGGTCCAATTCCATGCGATAAGAGGTATCAGCCGTGATGGTTTGGCCGGTAAACAATACATCGCGAGTGGTCAGCGAATAATTTTCTGGCATATCACCAATCATGTAAACGGTGAATCCTGCTTTGGCGCTGGCTTCTGCTGCAGAAAGCAGCGCAGACTCAAACACTTGTGAATTGGTGTTTCCTGCCATTAGCGGATCTGGAGTTGAAGTGGGTGTGCCGCTTTGCATTCTCGCAACATAGTTTTCGGCATCCGATGGTTGGTTGACGAAGAAAAAGTTGCCGATTTGTTGTACCATTTCTTGTGCAAAAGCGCGTACGGGTGGGATGGCCAGGCTGAAAAGCGTGAGAAGCAGACATATACCCAAAGAATAAACAAAGGAAAAGCGCGGTTTCAATTGAGCCCTCTGAGGTTTGCTCCTCACTTTTTCAAGTAGACTTTGTTTTACATTATTCTGTGCGTGGCTGAGAGAGACGCTTGAAAAAGCGGAAAGCGCTCTGGCAACTTCCAAGGTTTGCGCATAGGCATTAGTATTTCCGTCTGTTGATATTGTCTGTCCGTCTTGAATCTTGCTTATATCTTCGTTAAAACGATGGATCGTTTCTTTATCTTTCATCACATTCCTCCAATTCTGTTAACATCAGGCGCAGGTGTTGCATTGACCGATACAAAATGACGCCCACATGGCTTTCTCCCAAACCAATTAGCTTGGCAATCTGGCGATTGGTTAACTCAGCGGCAAACTTTAGTCCGATGATATCTTTTTCGCGATCAGAAAGTTGTTGGAGTGCTATCAGTAGATTGCGGTCTGTTTCTTGTAATTGGCTTACCTCTTCGGGCTGCAGATCTTTTGCGATTAATTGATCTGTTTCCTCCGTGTGCACTTCTCGATTCCGTTTTTGTTTACGATGATGGTCATTCACAGCATGTCGGGCAATGCCAAAAAGCCACGCACCAAAAGGAGCTTTCGCAGGGTTATAGCGGTGGAGGGCTATGAACATTCGTTCAAACACCTCGGCAGTTACATCATCAGCCGCCATGGGATTGTTAACCCTGTAAAGCACATATTTATGTATGAGTGGAAAGTATTGGTCGAATAGAGTGGCAAAGGCGTTTTGGTCTACCAGGGCCTTGGCAGTTAATTCGGGTTCACCTTGTATGGTTATCGCTTTATTTTGATTGGTTAGATTCATGCAGTCTCCATTGAAATCCCGGGTTCTGCTAATTAGTTCGATATTTTTGAAAAAGTATTACAAACTTACGAATCAACAACAAAATTAACCAAGGAAGAATTAGACATTGGACAATTGATTAATCATAAATTAATATCGGTTTAACCCAATTATTACTTAGTTTGTCAACATTCATCGTTACAATAATAGTGGTCGAATTTTATTGTTATATGGGCGCTGAAGAATTAGTGGATTGGGAAAATGATTTTTTCAATTCCCATTACTCATTACATCTTCATCGCATACTATCTGGCTTCATCTTGAGATCGAAATACTAAGAGTTGTTTCATTTCGCTTTTGAAATCAGGACCGTTAAGAAAAACCTTCAATCGGTTTTGCAAAAATTGGGAATATTCACCCTCATTAAAAATATGAATATTAATGGCAAGAAGAGAAAAATGACTAACAAAAAACAAAAAACCGAATCTTATGCAATGGTTGTGGCAGAAATCACCAACATGAAAGATAAATTGTATGATGCCG
>PNNU01000389.1 GCA_013824385.1 Anaerolinea sp. | reverse complement strand
AGCCAGGAATTACTAAAATAACTTATGAACAGGACATTATGGCACTCAAAGGGATTATTTTTGATTTTGACGGTTTAATTATTGACACAGAAATACCCGGCTGCAACGCATGGGCTGAACTATTCAACCAACACGGATTTTCGTTCACAATTGAAGATTGGAAGAAAGCCATTGGTACAGGTCCTTCTGCCTACGACCCTGCCGAACACCTTAGTCAGTTAACCAATGGTCAGCTCAATCCTCAAGAAATACGAGAGCGTACTCTTTCACGTACTCGCGAATTGATCGAATTGCAGTCCATGCTGCCTGGAGTATTGGATTTCATTATTGCCGCAGAACGTCTGGGTTTACCCATGGCGGTCGCCTCAAGCTCCAATCGCGAATGGGTTGAGGGATATTTATCAAAATTGGGTATCCGAAAATTTTTTGAAGTAGTATGTACCTCAGATGATGTAACAAAAGTAAAACCCGATCCTGAACTCTTTTTATTGGCTGCAAAAAAACTTGGGGTTGCTCCCTCAGAAGCAATAATCTTTGAAGATTCACCCAGCGGAATCAAAGCTGCCAAAGCAGCGGGTATCTTTTGTATTGCCATCCCCAACGATATCACTAAAAACATGGATATATCTCTGGCTTCCAGGATCGTGGATTCCTTTTTGGATCTTGATCTACAGGAATTAATCAATACAACCAAATAAAGCGGAGATGATATACTATAGCGATATTAAACAGGTGTAGATGATGATCAGTTCTGAAAAACTGGCTCCTTGGCTTGAGAACTTGATCGAGAGACTACCTGAATCCTATTCAGTAGCCGATCGTGAGATGATCATCCACGCCTACAAATATGCCGAATTAGCACATGAGGGGCAAAAGCGTGCATCCGGCGAACCCTATATTACCCATTGTGTCGCAGTAGCCATTATTCTTGCCGAGATGCAGGTACAGCCGATTGTTGTATCTGCTGCCTTGCTTCACGATACTGTCGAAGATACTCACATCAAACTCGATGACATTCGCAAAGAATTTGGACCGGAAGTTGGCGGTCTGGTGGATGGTGTAACGAAGCTTACCCACCTTCCTCGTGTCAGTCGTGCCGATCAGCATGATGCCGAAATCTTTGAACAAATCTCCAAAGACTTCGAAGCGGATGATTCCCTGC
Organism: Anaerolinea sp.; assembly: GCA_013824385.1. Next base: position 1,912 of record PNNU01000389.1, on the reverse strand, counting down.
TTGATTCACAACTTGCCAGAGATCGACGCCGCGACCTGGCCAATGAAACCTTGCGTAAGACCTTTCTGGCCATGGGAGAAGATATTCGAGTCATACTGATCAAACTGGCTGACCGTCTTCATAATATGCGCACGCTGGGCTTCATGCCTGAAAAAAAACGTAAACGCATTGCCCAGGAAACCCTTGATATATTTGCCCCCCTTGCCAACCGTTTGGGAATTTGGCAGCTAAAATGGGAACTGGAAGACCTTGGTTTCAGATATACAAACCCTGAAAAATACAAAGAAATTGCTCAAAATTTGTCTGAAACGCGCCTCGAACGTGATAGGCAAATGCAAGCCATCAGCGATAAATTGGAAAAACTAATTTCTGATGCTGGTATAAAAGTAGAAATTACTGCCCGTAGCAAACATATCAATTCCATTTACAAGAAAATGCAAGAAAAGAACAAACCTTTCGAACTCGTCCGCGATCTGCGTGGCGTTCGTTTAATTGTCCCGGATATCCCTGCTTGTTATGCAGCATTGGGTGTGATTCATACCCATTGGCGGCCTATTCCCAACGAATTTGATGATTACATCGCAGGCCCAAAGGATAATTTCTACCAATCCCTGCATACCGCAGTCTTATACGATGACGGCAAGCCTCTCGAAGTTCAAATTCGTACTCCAGAGATGGACGAAAATGCTGAATATGGCATAGCCGCCCATTGGAAATATAAAGAAAAAGGACCACACGAAGAAAAATACGAACAACGCATTAATTGGTTGAAAAAGCTTATGGAATGGCGTCAGGATGTTGAAGACGCCAATGAGTTTGTTGATGGAATGAAGACTGACGTCTTTCAAGACCGGGTTTATGTCTTCACCCCCAGGGGAGATATCATCGATTTACCCTCTGGTTCCACCCCCATTGATTTTGCATATCATGTACACACCGAAATTGGAAACCGCTGTCGAGGCGCCAAGATCAACGGCAAGCTGGTCAACCTTGAATACACCCTTAAAACGGGTGATCAAGTTGAGATATTGGCGGCCAAACAAGGCGGCCCCTCAAGAGACTGGCTTAATTCCAACCTTGGATTAGTAAAGACCCAACGAGCCCGTTCCAAAATCAGAGCCTGGTTCAAACACCAAAACCGCGAACAAAACTTGTCTCAGGGCAAAGATATTCTTGAAAAAGAACTCCGCCGTCTGGGACTGGTGGATTACAACATCGAAAAGTTGGCTAATAACTTTGACTTCCGCAGCATGGATGATCTTTATGTAGCCGTCGGCTGCGGTGACATCTCCATCGGCCACCTGGTAAACCTGCTAAGCGAAGGCGAGAGAGCTCAAGAAGATATTTTATCTCTCAAAACAGTTACACCTCAAAGACAGATTAGCGAAACTGCCGTTTCGGTATTGGGATTGAAGAATATTCTTGTCACCTACGGAAAATGCTGCAAACCAGTGCCAGGTGATGAAATTATTGGCTACATTACCCGCGGACGTGGCGCCACAATCCACCGGCAAGACTGCCCCAACATTCTACGCATGACTGATCACGACAGAATTGTTCGTGTCACTTGGGGTGAACCGCAATTGACTTTTCCTGTGGAGATTCAGATTAAGGCTTATGATCGTCAGGGTTTGATGGGCGATATCTCATCATTATTAACTAACGAAAACATCAATTTGAGTGATATCAAATTGAATGTAATTCATAACCTGGCGCACATGCTTTTGCGACTTGAGATTTCAGATATCGCACAACTTTCACGTGTTCTAACAAAAATTGAGAATTTACCCAACGTGATGGAAGCGCATCGTCTCAAACCCGGATAATTTAGTTTTGTATTGCTTTGTGTTCCCAAGGAGGACGGTTTTTACCAATTTTACTAAAATGCTTTACGAATTGACCAGGTTAGGGT
>PNNU01000388.1 GCA_013824385.1 Anaerolinea sp. | reverse complement strand
GGGGGGCGAAACTTCCTGCATATACCCATTCTGAGACCGAGTACCTGCCAACCGCGCGAAGGTACCAGGTTTTTCGCACACCGCATGGTACTACCTGTCTCATCTCTGAAATGCTTCGCACTGCAGCTCTTGCCGTAGGGTTGGCAATTGATGTGATATTCTCCCCTAGTATTTTATTGGAAGGGCTTGTAGTTACATATTTCATTTCGAAACCAACCAAGTCAGCCTCGGTAACACCTGCATACTGGTTCCCACGTGCGGGCCACTTCCAAATGAGAAAATTCCTAAAATTTAATTGAAGAGTCATCCGGCAGGCTTTTCGCAATACATCATAGGTTTTTCCGAGTTCACTGGCAACCAGTTCGCAATCAGATGGCGTAATCGCATAATGGAGTTGGTATGGAGGAGGGATATTTTTTTTCAAGGTGGGAGCAATAGTGCTCGAGTCTGTATCACCAGATCCGATGCCTATTAATTTTGTTTGCAATTGGATTCTTCCGGTTACTTGCGAGTTGCTGATATCTATAATACCTTTTTGCATTTCAGCAGTTGAGAGCGTTTTGTTCAAGCTGCCAAGATGAACCAGTTTATTACCACTCCAACCCCAAAGGTCGGCTTCAACAGATAAAGGCTTTTTTATCGACCAATCGAACCCCTGTACTTGAGTTGTGAATACTCCGGGCGAAACTGAAACAAGGAAATCATTACTGTTTTCAGGAACACGCTGAAAACGATTGCTACTTCCTCCCAAACGAACGTATGCGAAGAGTCGGTCAATCGTTGAATCATAAGAACCAATTGCGACCGATGCAAAGGAGATCACATTATTGGTACCCATCCCGTTAATTGAAGAAACCGGCGCCTTAACTGCTACCTTTTGGTATGCCAAAGGTCCTTCGTTGCCGTTTTTGTCTTTTACGGAAACCATAACTTCCCAATCACCGTATCGATCCACAGGAATATTATAGGAAGTTGCATTTTTATCCAATTCAGCAATTTTGATCACACCATTTGTCCGTGGATTTCGGACATAGATTTCAATCCCAGATACACTTGAATCTTCGATACTCCAATCCACTATGATCTCCCGGGAATCACTGGAAATACTGGTATGAATTACGGGAGAGGACGGAAAAGAATCAACCGGAGGATCAATTTGTAATTCAAGACCTCCGGTCTCTGCGGTCTGGCCTGAGTCGATGGTAATTGGGATCACGCTTGATTGATTGGATGCGCCACTTGTGTCATAAACACGGACGAAGACTTCGTGGTCACCTGCCGGAAGTTTAGTAACTGCAGGAGAGTAATCAATAGTTTGATTGTTCGAGTTTGGATTGATATTCTGTGCGTCTATCAGTATTCCATCTGAATAAGTTTCTACTCTTTGGATACCCTCAATGCTGCTGGCATTCACAGAAAAACTGACTGGGTCAATCACCAGGCTGCCATCTTCTGCTGTTTCTCCCTGGATCATTACCAGTGGTATTTCGTTCATTGAGAACAGGGGATCAGGTCCAGGGCGGTCAGTAAGTATGCCGATGAAAAGCAGTAAGAATATCAAAACAGCAAAAACGCTCCCTATGCGGATAAGTTTTTGCTTCAAGCTCATTACCTTTTTATTTTGTTTTCCTTTGGTTTTGGAGGTTAACTCGTTGGCATTGAATTCAAACCCACATTGTTCACAAAAACGAATACCTTGCCGGTTTTCATTATTACATTTTGGACAGATAAGGCTTATGGAAGATGATGCTGTACTTGTTGGAAATTCTTGTCCGCAATTCTCGCAATATTGAATTCCATGTCTATTGATCTGCCCGCAATTCGAACATTGAGTGCCTTGTTGTGTAATGGGTTGTGATAATTCATCGATGGGAAGTATTGTGCCGCATGTTTCACAAAATTTTATTCCAGGTCTATTCTCAACCCTACACGAAGGACATCTCATCTGACCTCCAAATGTAAAACCCTCATTAGTCTAAGTTAGCCAATAAACGATATTTATCCTTCGTTTACTAATAGATATAATATTTTGGGGTGACCTGTATCTATTTAATTTTGTCGATCATTAGAAAAATTACTCTTTAATTATTTTACCATTCGTGTCAATATCATTTCATGATATTTAGATTTTGTGTATGATTATTCTGATAGATTATCGAGCTGTTCCAATTTGGCGTTATCGGAGATAAAAACAAGATGATTTACAAGCTAAGTCCGTCACAATTAACCTTCGCCTGGGACGAATGTCCGCGCTGTTTCTATTTGGATGTAGTGCTCGGCATCAAACGTCCGGCGACTGCCTTCCCAAAGGTATTCAGCCGCATCGACAGCCTGATGAAGCATCTCTTCGCCGATAAACCCACCAGCGCGCTTTCACCTGACCTGCCGCCGGGCAGGGTGGGGGCGCAGGGCAAGTGGATTAATTCCTCGACTATTGCGTTTGATGGCATTGACGCCTCATGCTACCTCAAAGGTGCCTTCGATTCTGTATTGAATTTTGATGACGGCACCTTCGCGGTGATCGACTTCAAAACCTCTTCTCCCAGCCCGGCACATGTAGCTTTCTACGGACGCCAGTTGAGCGCTTACGCCTACGCACTGGAGCATCCAAGCGAGAAAGGGTTGGGCATCAGTCCGATCAGCAAGTTGGGGCTGTTATATCTCGACCCGGTGGATATTGCGCACGGTGAAAACCACAAGCGCATCACCTATGGCGGTGAAGTCACCTGGCAGGAGATCCCAAAAGACGAAGCCGGTTTTCTGGCTTTCATACGCGGAGTGTTGACGCTGCTTTCACAACCTGAACCGCCATCCGCGCCTGAGACATGCGGTTTTTGTGCCTACCGCGAAGAAGCCCGCCGCCACGGATTGTAATAATTGTGTATAATCTTTAATTAGCATATGCTAATTAAGAAAGGATTATTATTATGATTGCGTTTTTTCAACAGTTTTCTCCTGTCATGCAGGCATTATTTGCGACAATATTTACCTGGGCAGTGACCGCACTAGGAGCGGCTTTTGTTTTTGTCGGTAAAACCGTAACCCGCAAATTATTGGTCGCCATGCTGGGCTTTGCCGCCGGCGT
>PNNU01000387.1 GCA_013824385.1 Anaerolinea sp. | reverse complement strand
GACTGCAATGGCATCGTCACTGATGAAGAAACATAAACCACGTGTAAACCATAGACCTGCCAAAGTGGCGATAAATGGCTGCACTTTCATATAGGTGATAAAAGTACCGAGAATAGTACCCATAGTCATACCCATTAAGAGCATCAATGCAAAGACCAACAGGGGATTCATACCTTCGCGAATTAATGCAGAAGCGGCAACCGTGGTCAACGCAACAACACCGCTGACCGAGAGATCAATTCCGCCAGTCAAGATGACGAAAGTACCACCGATGGCGGCAATTAAGATAAACGGAGAAGTTCTGAAGAGATTGAGAAATACTTGAGGGTCCCTCATCCCTTGATAGAAACCGGCTCCTACAGAATAAGCAAGAATAAACAAGACAGCCGTCGCAAAAATGGGAATAAATTTACGATTCGTATTGAAAAAACTGGAAAATTTTGTTTTCATGTCGACACATCCTTCTTAGGCGAAGTGATCCGCCTGAAAAAGTTGCGAACTTGTTCTGAGTAAAGCAGCAGCACCAAAACGACGACCACACCTTTTATAGTCAAAACTGCATTCGCCGGAACTCCAATGGCATACATGGATGTTGTGGTGGCTTGCATCACTAATGCACCAATCACACTTGCGAATAAAGAGAAACGACCGCCAACCATCAAAGTGCCGCCAATTACCACGGCCAAAATGGCGTCAAGTTCAAGCGCTGCTCCAATATTATTGGCATCTGAAGTTTTGATGTTGGCACTCGCTAAAATGCCTGCCATCCCTGCAAAAAGCCCGCAGATTGTATAAGCAAGGAGTTTGATTTTCTTTTCGTCAATTCCGCTAAAGAAACTGGATCGTGCATTTACTCCGACAGACTCAATAAACAATCCTATGGAGGTTTTTCGTGTGAAAATCCAGAGTAAAACAAAAACTACGACCACAATGTAAAGCGGAAATGGAAGCACCGCCCAGCCGTTTCCAATAAATGCGTATGGTTCATAGAATATTTGGATGCGAATACCATTCGTGATCAGTTGGGCAATCCCTCTGCCTGCGATCATTAAGATCAAGGTAGCGACCATAGGCTGGATTTTGGCGTATGCAACCAGTAGTCCATTCCATAAACCGCAAAGTGCTGAAATTGCCAAAGTGACCAACAACACAGCCCATAAAGGAGCATATGTGAAGTTGGGGTCACTAACCAATTTTTGCAGGTTTTCTGGCAATTCCTTGGCCATGACATAGGGATTCATCATCAAAGCAGCAACGGATGCAGAAATTGCCATGACCGCTCCAACCGAGAGATCTACACCACCGGTTGCAATCACCAGCGTCATGCCCAGTGCCAGCAGTATGACAGTAGATCCGCTGCGAAGAATATCGATCAGGTTTCCATAGATATTACCTTCTCTGACTTCGATATTAAAAAAACCGCGAATAAAAATCAAATCAAATAGAAGAACCAGCGCCAAGGCAAAAAAGGGGAAAAGGAGTCGGCTTTCTGAAATCTTCCTCAAATTGAATGCAGATTTATTTTGTCTCATATTACTTCACTCCCAGCCATCGACTGCATAATCTTTCGTTCAGTCACCTCGCCGCTAAATTCGGTGATTTTTTCCTTTTCTTTTAATACAATGATCCGGTGGCTCGTGCGCAATACTTCTTCAAGTTCCGAAGAAATGAAAATGCATGATTTTCCTTCTTCAGCCAGGTCCAACACAAGTTTTTGAATTTCAGCTTTTGTACCAACGTCAATTCCGCGGGTGGGTTCATCGAGTATCAGAAGCTGGGGATTCGTCGCCAGCCATCTGGCAAGGATTACCTTTTGTTGATTGCCGCCGCTCAAATTTTTGACAAGCTGTTCAGCACTTGGGGTGGCAATGCTCAGCAATTTTATGTATTTATCTGCAATTTCATTTTGGAAGTTGGCATTCAGATATTTAAACCATCCACGATTGGCTTGCAACGCTAAAATGATATTTTCTCTGACGGTTAATTCTCCAACAATTCCTTCAGCTTTACGATCTTCCGGACATAGTGCCAACCCCCGATCGATTGATTTGCGCGGGGAGTAATTGTCAATTATTTTGCCGTCCATTTCAATGGAACCAACATCTGGATTTTCAACACCGAATAAAAGTTGTGCGATTTCAGTTCTTCCTGAACCAAGCAGACCGGCGAGACCTACTACTTCACCGGCATGCAACTCCAGGTCAAATGGATTGATAAAACCAGACCGTCCAAGCCCTTTGGCTTCAAGCAGGATTTCACTTCTAATGTGTTGGCTGCTTTCGAGCTTGTGCTTTGACATACCATCAAGTTCACTCAACACACGGCCAATCATTTTTGCAATCAGTTCAAGCCGCGGCAACTCTTTGGTTTCAAAAGCCCCAACCAAATTGCCATTTCTCAGCACAGTGATTCGGTCTGCAATTTCATATACTTGATCAAGAAAATGAGTTATAAAAATAATTGCAACACCTTGATTTTTTAATTTTCGCATTACACTGAATAATTGCGCTGTTTCATGTGTTGTCAGACTGGAAGTAGGTTCATCTAGGATGAGTACCTTGGTATTTGAAACATCAAGTGCACGCGCGATGGCGGTCATTTGCTGGATGGCAACTGAATAAGAACCAAGCGGTTGTGTCACATCAATTTCAACATCCAACTCTTTGAGAAGCATTTTTGCCTGTTTATTTGTTGCTTTCCAATCAAGGGTTCCTAATTTCAAAGGAGCCCGGCCAATCATAATATTTTCTGCGACCGTCAGGTTCGGGCACAAATTGATTTCTTGATAAACAGTGCTGATTCCCAGCTCTTCTGCATTTTGGGTCGATTTAATACTGACTTCTTTTCCTTCAATTTCAATCGTTCCCGTATCTGGACGTTCGACACCAGTTAATACTTTGATCAAAGTTGATTTTCCCGCACCGTTTTCACCTAATAGCGCATGTATTTCACCTTTTTTGAGCGTAAAATCCACATTTTCAAGCGCTTGAACGCCCGGAAAATATTTATGGATTCCTCTCATTTTTACGATATCATGATCCAATTCTGCCATAATCTACCTCAGTCCTGAACTGACAACTTTTTATCTTT
>PNNU01000386.1 GCA_013824385.1 Anaerolinea sp. | reverse complement strand
TTTGTGGGGATAATGGGCGTTCTCTTGGGGATTGTCTGCGTCGGCGGCATCGCCTGGGAAGCCATTAAATCAAAGCGAAAAAATCCAAAGGAAACCGAAACTCCTCCAGCAATTCAGAACTGAGAGCGGAAGAAATTTCGGGCGACCAACCGGTCGCCCTTACAAGCTTTTAGTACATAATTATAAAAATGATACTTCCTCAATTATTATTAAGTTGATGCTTAATCAACCTTGCCAAGGTTTAAAGTAACCTTGGCAAGGTTAGTCTCAGCAGCTCTCGGCACTTATTCAGTTTCAGTCACCTTGTGGATGATGCGGGGCTGCTCGGGGTTGTAACCCTTGACGACGGCCAGGTGGTAGGTAAAAAGCTGGCTAACGACGATGGCGGGGATGAGAAAGAATTCAATCTTGTGTGTAATCATACTAAAATAAACTTTTTGACATCACCCAAAAATCTTGTGGACGATGCGAGGCTGCTCGGCGTTACAGTCCGTGAAGAGGGTTATATGAGCTGGCCGTCGATGATGCCTGGGATTAGGCAGATTTTCCCCTTGTGTGTAATCATACTGACGCACACATGCCACATCAATTACTCAAAAAGTCGATAAAAAAACGATTTTGATTTGAAAAGATAAGGGTTTTGCCAAGCTTAGTTTTCACCTTTTGGGTGAAATAAAAGCCTACATCACTGACTTTGGACGAAGTCCACAGGAAACGTGAGAAGCGGCAACACTTATTCAGCCAATAGGGCTGCTGATTTTTCCGATACCCGATATTCTGCTTCGCATGAAATTTTCGATAAATTTACGGTAAGGAGGCACAGAAAATGCTATACTAAATTAAGATTTCCAGAATATTTTCGCAAATTGAATATAACAGAAGGTGTTTATTTTTTAACGTGTAATTCAGATATAAAGTATTTTTTACAAATTTTAAAACTAACTTCGCAATCAACAGTGCCGATGATGAAGTTTAAAAAAGTAAGCGATTTCACTCAAGAATCTATTTATATTTAAGAATAGTAAACTCGGCTTTTCGAAAAACGAATTTTAGGTACCTATGGAATAAAGAATTAAATTTTGGTGGCTTTGCGATTCCTATCCGAGGACAAAGCTGCGCAGTATTCGAAAAGAGGATAAACACAGAATAAAATAACAAACATGATGCTACTTTTTTCTTCAGATTCACTGCAAATAAAAAGTGAGATATCGTGAAGAACAGAAAATGGAATATTTTTAACATCATAATACTAATTATTTTTTTCGGAACGCTCTCAGGGTGTAACAAGGTATCAGAAACCCGGGGGCCTCAATTCGAATCAACACCCTTATTCCAAAAAGTTCCTATTTATCATTTTGCAGTTCATCCTCTTTTTAACCCTGTCAAACTAGTTGAAGCTTATCAACCCCTCATTGATTATTTAAATAATAATTTAAAAGGAGCTCAGTTGGAACTTGAGGCCTCACGTGACTACGCCGACTTCGAGGAAAAGTACGGTGCACGTAAACCCGAGTTCCTCCTTCCAAATCCTTGGCAGACTCTTCAGGCAATGAAAGTCGGCTACCATGTACTTGCAATGGCCGGAGAACCTCAAGACTTTAAGGGAATTTTTGTGATCCGCAAGGATAGTGAAATAAAGGACCCTGCTGATCTGAAAGGCAAAGCGGTTAGTTATCCTTCATCAACAGCTTTAGCAGCCTGCATCATGCCTCAGTATTTTCTCTATCAAAATGGTATTAATGTCAACACAGATATCGAAAACCGATATGTTGGATCCCAGGAGTCTTCAATCATGAATGTCTATTTGGGATTGACTTCTGCAGGCGCTACTTGGCCTCCACCATGGCGGGCTTTCCAAAAGGATCATCCTCAGGAAGCGTCTGAATTGACTGTCATTTGGGAAACAGAGTTACTTATCAACAATTCCGTCATGGTGCGCGATGATATCCCAGTGGAAGTTACAGATCAAATCCGTGTGCTCCTGGACGGGCTTGATGAGACCACTGAGGGGAAGTCTATTCTCGCAGGAATGGAAACGGCTCGCTTCATCCTCTCTTCAGACGAGGATTACGAAGTTGTACGCCAATACGTCTCCAACTTCGAGAGGGATGTTCGGCCAATAATGGAGCCTTGATGATAAAGAGATTATCACGCTTTCTGTTTGGAACACTCCGTGGGCGGCTCATTTTAAGCGTGGCAATCGTTCATGCAATGATGATGACTCTTTTCCTTGCCGATTTGACCGTACGTCAGCGTGACTTGTTACTCGATCGTCAGATTGATGAGGCGACCGCATTATCACAGACCCTTGCCACTTCATCAGCGGGATGGATAGCTGCAGATGATATCGCAGGGCTACAAGAACTTGTAGATGCCCAACAACAATATCCCGAGATTCTCTTTGCCATTATTGTAGACAAAGAAGGCAAAGTAATGGCCTCCTTTGACAAATCCAAACTGGGGCAATTCATGCTTGACTTGCCAGACGAAGCGCATCAAACGGTTTTATCCAGCTCACCTGCCCTGGTGGATGTAATCACTCCCGCCGTAGTCGGAGCGTATCAAGTTGGCTGGGTCCGTATCGGAATAGGGCAAAAAGTTGCAAGCGAAAAAATGAGGGAGATCACCAGAAATGGTATTTTGTATGCTTTCACTGCGATTATCATCGGGTCGGTCATCGCCTGGTTTATGGGAAGACAAATCAGTGAACGACTCTACGCAGTCCAAGGAACTATTGATGCAATTCGCTCTGGTAACCAACAAGCTCGTTCCTTGATCGGTGGCACAGATGAAGCTGCAATTTTAGCTCGTGAATTCAACTCCATGTTGGATGAACTTGAAGAACGGAATACAGATCTGCACGTTAGTGAAGAAAGATACCGTTCGCTCATCCAAAAGGTCCAAACTGCCATCGTGGTTCATAATGGACAGGGTCAAATTCTAACCAGTAATACATTTGCACAGGAGTTACTCGGCCTTTCTGATGACCAGCTGCTTGGAAAAGCTCTCATTGATCCAGATTGGCATTTTATCCGAGAAGACGGCTCTGTCTTACCTGTAAGTGAATATCCTGTTAGCCTTGTGCTTTCC
>PNNU01000385.1 GCA_013824385.1 Anaerolinea sp. | reverse complement strand
GCAGCCGGGGTCATCCCTATCGTCAGCGCCTTGATGGAAAAGGGGGCATCGCTGGGAACAGTATTGGCTTTCATGATGTCCGTGGTGGGGTTGAGCCTGCCAGAGATGATCATTCTGCGCAGGGTGCTGAAACCAAAACTGCTGGCCATTTTTATTATTATTCTGGCAGTCGCCTTTATTCTGACCGGCTACCTGTTTAATATTATTTTATAAATCAATATTTGATCAGTCCCTGGCTGTTTTCAAACAGCCAGGGACTTTTGTGTTAAAAACCCCTTGACATTTCATATTAAAACTATATAATATAAATAACTTTGTAACGCAAAGATATTAGTGATACGGAGAATTATATGAATTCCACACTCAATCTCAAAGAAATCGAGAAACGGGCATTCCGTTCAACCTATCAAGATGGTTTATGGGATATTTATTACGGCTTGGTTGTTATTTCTATGGCATTTTTTATCTATCATCCGAAAACGGGATACAGTTGGATAAATATTGCCATGATGGTTGGTTCATTATTGATTGCCTATAGTCTGTTTTACTTGGCCAAAAAATTTATCACCATTCCAAGATTAGGCCAGGCTGTTTTTGGAGAAGTCAGAAAACAAAAAGGGCGCCGCATGATTTTTATGATTATGATCCTGGTTGCATTTCAGGTATTGCTATTATTGGCTACTGCTTTTGGATGGAAATTAGGATTTTCCGATGGAAGTCTGAACGAGCATCTCCTCGTTTCGCTGATTGCGTCGCTGATTGTTTATGCAGGGATGTCGATTATGACTTACTTGTCGGATTTTTTGCGCGGATTCTATATTTCATTTCTTATGGCACTGGCTGTGTTTCTTATGGTGTATTTTAACCAAATCATATTTGCCATTGCGATCGGTGTGGTCATCGCAATTCCTGGAATTGTGCTGCTAATTCGTTTTATTAAACGATATCCGATAACAACAATTGAGGATCCACATGTGTGATACTCCTGATCAAACCGAAAGAGCAAATTTTTCATCCATCGACCGGGTGCTGCACGAACCCGCACGCCTGCAGATTACAGCCTTGCTCTATGTGCTTGAACGCGCTGATTACACCTTCGTAATGAATCAAACCGGCCTCTCCTGGGGGAACCTATCTGCTCATTTAAGCAAACTTGAAGAAGCAAGTTATTTACACATCGAAAAAAGTTTCAAGGGTAAACGTCCCCTGACTACTTTGTGGCTGACGGATCAAGGACGAGAAGCATTTAAGTCATATACGAAAAAAATGAAGGCACTCTTCGCTGATTTTCCTGCCTAACGAATACGATACTACAATACAGATTATCAAAAAGGTTGTTTCCAATTATTTTAACAGCCACGGGGGTAAAGCGTAACTGGCCGATGGTACAGGAGGATTATCGAGCGTAATTGATTGTCGTTTTTACTGGCTCAATTACGAATTAGTGAAAAAACCGGCTTGTCTACTTATTGCTGACAGCTTCATCCCTCCCTCCTTTATATGTGGTAGTTCTTGAACTGGCTTCTCTATTGCGCTATGATATTGAGTATTGAAGCTTAAAGTCATATCAGATATATTTCGCGGCAAAGCTATATTTTTGCTAGTCGCCTCAATCGTCATGGGAGGGTGATATGAAAAAAAGTCGGGTGTTTATCGTATTAATCCTGATGTTGGTTTCATTATCTTGTAACCTGCCTTTTGTCCCACAGATTTCTAAAACAACCGTTTTGTCAGTCTCTGTCACACCGCCAACCGGAGAAAGGGATTTCAGCCTTTCGGTCAAATATTCATATGAATACCACCGTGGCGAGAACTCGGCAGCCATCCACTGCACATATACAACTCCCGAGGGGAGTGTGGTCGTGATCAGTATAATTGCGCCGACCAGCAAGGAATTTAATTATGATGAAAAAACCTATTCAAACACCGAAACGATCCCCTTTCAGGTCAAATCAATAAACGGTAAGATCGAAACAGGCATTTATACTGCAAGTTGTTCCACACAATTTACCGGGAGCGAGGTAAAAACCACTTTTGTGGTGGTGGATGGCAGTGAAACTAAAGCCACGTCAACTCTTGAAAAAGAGGAAGTTGTTACAGCTACAGCCACTTTAACTGTTACTCCAACCCAAAAAAAACCGAATGTAAATGGACAGATACTTTTTGATTTTTCCAACGTGGATTCCACTCGTGAAGGTGCTGGTGGGGAATTAAAACGTGTTACTGAATTGTGTATCCCCGATATTATTCTTAATGGGGAAGGAACACTTACCGGGTATTGTGAAAAACTACATATCCAGGCTTTGTTGACGGACGAATCCATCACAACCTCGGTCAATGGCAAGGTCGATGATTCAGGGAATTTGACCTTTACTTACGAAGTTTCAGAGATTGGAACACCCAATGGCGCCTGGCGAATTACATATGAAGGACAGGGCGATATAACTTCAGGTACCGCGTTGTTTAACTTCAACTGTAATTCAGGCGCAGATAATCTCGTTTGGTGTTGGAAGTGGACTTCTGAATCTTTTTCGGGCAGTCTTCCGTGGACATTTACTGCAAATTCACAATAAATATATAAAAATTTATGCCATAATTAGGCACATGGATACTTTCATGAAAACCAGCAAGGGAGAGATCACCCTGCGTCCTGCGCGGGTGACGGATGCGCCAGCCTTCCGCGATCTCAGGCTTGAGGCGCTGCATAACCACCCCGAGGCATTCAGCTCGGACTACGCCACCAACTTCGCCTTCCCCTCCACTTTTTGGGAGCAGCGCTTAAATGACCTTGGTCAGGCCGGGTCTGTTTTCTTTGCCGACTACGAAGGGGATTTGGTTGGCATGTGCGGCATCCACCGCGAAAGCTCGCCCAAATTGCAGCACACCGCCACCATTTGGGGTGTGTACCTGAAAGAAGATTTCCGCGGACATCAAATCACCGAAGGGCTGATCTCGCGCTGCACCGCCTGGGCGATGGAGAAGGGTGTCAAGGTGGTTAAGTTGGCCGTGGTCACCACTAATACCCGCGCCATTAAGACTTACACCCGCTGCGGTTTCGCGGTTTACGGTGTTGAACCCATGGCCATTTGCATTGACGGCACCATGCATGATGAAATGCTC
>PNNU01000384.1 GCA_013824385.1 Anaerolinea sp. | reverse complement strand
CCATCATCGGTAATGATTGCGATTTTCATTTATTCTCCTTATTCAATTGGGAAGTGCCGACCGCCAGGTTCTTCACGATGATCAGCAGGATATAGCACCAAAATAATTTGCGATTCTACTTCGGAGGTATTTTGCCATCGATGCGGCAAATGAGCTTCAAAAACCAAACTGTCACCGGGATTTAATTTATAGGTTTCATTTTCAATCTTGTATATGACATTGCCTGTCAAGCAGTAAACAAACTCGTGACCGGTGTGCACAATCATTTGTTCGCCGCTTCCTGCGCCAGGTTTAAGGGTGACGATAAAAGGTTGAACAGCGTTATCTTTTAAGTCTTTGCCCAAATTTTGCATAAAGGCGTTATTGAATGTGGCTCCAGGTCGAAGATCGTGACTTGTAAAAACGACGTGTTTGACGATGGGTTCAGATTCAAAGAAAGCCGTGATGGGCACTTCCAATGCTTTGGCTAATTGCTGCAGCGTGCTTACGGAAGGTGAAGATTTGCTATTTTCGATGAGACTGAGTGTATTGATGTTTAATCCGCTTCGTTCAGCCAGGGTTTTTAATGAAAAACCCCTATCATTTCGCAATCCGCGAATTTTCAAACCGACAATACTCTCCGCTGGCAGGTTTTCATCCGCTGAGGTCTCCACAAAGACTTCAGATTTAGTATTTTTTGTTTGGCGAGTGGAGTAATTGACCATAGAATGCTCCGTCTGAATTTATTGTGTTTATTATAGTACAAAAACGAATAATATACGCTTTATTTACTAAAAATTTCACAATTTGAAGGGACTTGTGGTAATCACTTCTTCCAGAGACAGAGCCAATTAACTTACAGCTTTTTTGGAAGATTGAAATATTAATTTTATTCTTGGGGCAATGGCTCTGAAAATCGGACAGCGGTCATAATACCCACTGAAAATAACAAGTCCACCAACAATTACGATCCAAATTGAATGTCCAACAAACCAACCTAGCGCTGCCACACCTAATCCCAATATTGTGCGGAAAACTCTTGTGGCTGGAGCAGGGGGCATAAGGGCTGGTTTTTTCTCGCTGAGTGTGGTCTCAAAAAAGAAATCCAGCATGCCTTGAGTTTGCATACCGGTGCGGCGCAATATTTCTTCACCCTTGGCGAAACCAATTACTGTGGGGATGCTCATCACTCCTAATTCTTTCATCACGTCAGGAGAATCGTCAACATTGATTTTAAGAACATCCACCTGTCCGCTATATTTTTGGCTAATCTCTTTGAGACCAGGCGCCATGGCTTTACAAGGTGAGCACCAGGGTGCCCAGAGGTCAACAACGATTGGTCTGGGGTTGTATTTGATTTTTCTCTGAAATTCAAGTTTTTTCATCAGGGTCCTTTTAATAATTCAGGAACACAATCACACGTCCCTGAACAAATTTGTTTGAAAGGAAATTAAGATTTTTTATTGGTTTGAATTTTTAACATACCATATAGCGGGCAAAAACCGACTACACCAGTGATGAGAAGCATTGCTCCAATAATTACAACAGCAATTCCAAGACCGCCAACAACAACATGGGTAAAGTAAAGTGTTAACAAGGCAACTCCAGCAATAACCCGAATAACACGGTCCAACCCAGATTCATTGGTTTTCATTTTGTATCCTCCTCAGGATATTAACTTTTTTGTATTATCTGCATCTAAGAATTTAGATGAGGTTGTTTCAAGGAAGTTACAGCTTATATCTATTTGGTCATTTTAGTCATTGAATTTATGATTAATACATAAAGATAGAAGGAAAAAAATGGAAGCATTTATTAACCCACCACTGAAGATTCCGCTCTATTTACGATTGGGAATCTGGATTTCTAAAAAAATCACAGGTAAAGACTTGCTTCCTGCCAGAATTCTTGCCTGGTATCCAAAAGCAGCTGTTGGATCAGGGATTTTGGAGTCATTGGTTGCGCATAAAGACCAAAATCAGGATGAAAGGATATTAAAGATAGTTCGCATTCAAGCCTCATTTGCAGCTGCTTGTCCATTCTGTATTGATATGAACAGTCATCAATATGAAGAAAAACACATTTCCAAAGAAGAGATGCTGGTGCTTCAGGGACGAACACCGATAGAGGATGTATCAACTTTTTCTGAGCGTGAAAAGTTCGCCATTCAATATGCTAAATTGATTTCGCAAACCCCATTAAAATTTCAGCCTGTATTTATTGAAAAACTTAAACAGCATTTTAATGAGCGGGAAATTGTCATCCTGGCAAGTACGGCTGCCCAGGTGAATTACTGGGGAAGGCTCATCCAGGCTTTGGGTATACCCCCCGCAGGTTTTTCTGAACACAAAGACATAATTGAATAACCCTTATCATTATAAAAAGTGAGGCAAGATGCACGAAAAAAGGTTCAATCGCGAAATTGAAAAACTGCGTGATCCAGATCGAATTGCTCGCATGGAAGTAGACAGGGTTGTAGATCTTGTGTTGGAAGGATTAAATAATCCACAAACAGTACTTGATGTTGGGACTGGATCAGGTTTGTTTGCTGAACAGTTCACCCAAAAAGGATTGAAAGTGTCTGGCCTGGATGTTAACCCTGAAATGATACCAGTTGCCCAAGAATTTGTTCCGTCTGGTGATTTTCGCATAGGCATTGCCGAAAAGCTGCCTTTTGAACAGAAGTCTTTTGATATTGTTTTTATGGGACTCCTTCTTCATGAGGTGGATGATCTATTAGCTGCATTAAGTGAAGCTTGCCGTGTTGTAAAACAACGATTGGCCGTCCTCGAATGGCCGTATGAAACGGCTGAGTTTGGTCCACCATTGGAACACAGATTAGAGTTTGAAAAAATTGAGGCTGCTGCCAAAAAGGCTGGTTTTAATAAAATAAATTCAGTGAGATTAGAGAATCTAGTTCTATATCTTATGGAGAATTAGTTCTGAATAAGAGATTCATTTTTCAATTATTCGCGTGTTTTATTTTCATCCAAAGTAACACCTTCAAGCAGAGGTTCGGCACTGGTGATTAATTCTGACAATTTTTCCATGCTGCTGGTAATCAGTGGGAGAGTTACTTCGCCCATGCCTGCAACTTTTTCACGAAGGTGTTCCTGTCGTTCCTTCAAGTCAGAGATTTGAGCTGCCGCCCCGGAAGGT
>PNNU01000383.1 GCA_013824385.1 Anaerolinea sp. | reverse complement strand
ATGCTGCGCTTCATCCCCTTTTTGGCGCAAACTGCTGAACGCATTGCCAAGGCACAGGCCTCACGCGGCGGCAACTGGAGCAATAAAACGCGCAATCTCGTCACCCGCATCAAACAGGTTGTACCGCTGCTGATTCCCCTCTTCGTGATCAGCCTGCGCCGGGCTGAGAACATGGCCCTCGCCATGGATGCCCGCGCTTACGGCTATCTGCCGCAGCGCACCAGCTATTCTGAATTCAAATTACGCTGGTCTGATGTCGTTTTCATGCTAATATGCGCAACGATCTCACTCGCCATCTTCTGCGTGTGAGACCGTTGAATTTATAAAATGAATTGAGAACTAGAGGTCGGAGCCTTGCTTTTTGCCAATCTTGATCTGGCGTACCGCAGCCACCACAACCAAGACAATCACGGCTGAAATTCCTGCTTCAGGCAGTCCGTTGGCAATCGCCACACTCCAAAGTGTCTTCCAGACATTTTCGCCCAAGACTGAGATCACTGTCGCGGAGGTGCCAAAGACCAGTCCGAGCATACCCAACACCAAAATGGTGTTAGTCAAACTGCCCACGATACCGCTGACAATCATGCCAACCACAGGCAGCCGCTTCAATGCGGTCCACGCCAGCCAGGCCATAGGTCCGATCAAAATGCGCGGCAGAACCGACAACAGCGGATTGACAAACAACGGATCGAGTGGTCCGGTTGGGCCGACTGCAGCCTGGTACATGCTGAACAAGCCAAAGATCAAACCGATCACAGCGCCGACGATAGGCCCTTCAAGAATAGCGCCTATGATGGTGGGCGCCTGCATGATAGAAAAAGACGCCAATCCCCAGGGGATGAATCCCCAGTGAGTGAATCCTAAAATGACGGTGATGGCGCCCAAGACGCCGGTGACTACAATTTTACGAGTGCGATTTTGTGCCATGCTATTCTCCCAACTCGCCCGACTATGTATTCAAGAATTGACTAGCGAGTTCCCAGATATTTTAGCACACCAATGCCTGATATCTTCTGTGTAATTTTGGCATTTCCGTAATATTCCACGGCACCAGCGCCAGAGATGGAGGCATCCAGGGTTTCATTGACCAAAACGGTGGCGCTGCCCACACCAGAGAGTTTCACTGTGGCTCGGTCTGATTCAAGACGTGAAGCCTTGTAACTGCCGGCGCCACTTAAGCTGATATTCTGTTCAAGACACTTTCCCGCCACATCGATGGAACCGACCCCTGACATTTCGACTTTGAGCGAATTGACAGTCAGCGTGCCAAAGGTCATCGTCGCCGGCCCCGAAAGGGAGAGTGTTAATGAATCAGAAATCACAGATGCTGAGTCAAGATTGCCCACACCTGAAATGGCAAGAGATTTGATGTCTTTCATGGTCAGATGGAAGGTGGAAACGCCTTTGTCAATAAAATTGAGACCTGTCCAGTCTTTCCAGTCCGAATCATAGGATATAACCAGAATGCCGTCCTTGACTTCAGTATGTACACGTGATCGAATTTCAGGGTCTGCCTGGATGGTCAGTCCCTCGTTTTCGCCTTGTGTCACAATAATCTTGCCAACTGCCCTGAATTGAAGACCGCTGCATCCCGAAACCGGGCGGCTTTCTGTGTTGTTGTTTGCATTATCCATGGAGTTCTCCTCTAAAAATGATTGATACCGATATATACGCTGGTCAAGATAATAAGATTCACAAAATCAGACAAGCGGGAATGAGAGCGTCACCTTCGTGCCTTTTCCAGGTGTGCTGACAATATCAATAGTACCGTTTTGCGCTTCAACCAGACTCTTGGCTATTGAAAGGCCAAGGCCGCTGCCTCGATAATCCATGGAGGAT
Organism: Anaerolinea sp.; assembly: GCA_013824385.1. The sequence goes on along the minus strand of PNNU01000383.1, from coordinate 1,300 downwards.
TGATCATCCACCTTGAAGAAACGCTCAAATACTTTTTCTATCTTCTCTTCGGGAATGCCTGGTCCGTTGTCTACAATCTCGATCTGCCCTTTGCCGCCGCCTTCGGCTGACTTTGCCTTGATTCCAACTGATCCACCGGATGGCGTGTTGCGAATGGCATTATCCAGGATGATCAGCATAACCTGTTTCAGACGCACCGGGTCTGCCACGATCTGGATCGGCGCGATGGCTTGTGTCAATGAAAGGGATTGGGTCTGCGCCAATCGCTCCACCTGCCTGAGCATTTCATTTGTAAAAGTGGATAAATTTATGGGTTGCAACTCGAGTTTTAATACACCGGTATCCAGACGGGAAAGCAGCAGCAGATCTTCGATCAGCTTATTCATATAATTTGCATCAGAAAGCACGTCAGAGAGTAGTTCGCGCTGTTCAGGGGATTCAGCCTTGCGCAGGCTCAGCTCCACCCCGGCGTGGATCAAGGTCAAAGGCGCACGCAGCTCATGACTGGCGTTGGCGATAAAGGTATGCTGTTTATCCCATGCAAGCTGTGAAGGCTTTATCGTACGTCCCGCAAGAAACCACGAGGCTAACCCGAAGAATATCGTTACCACGCCGCCCAGAAGGATCATGGTATTGAGCAGACTTTTAAGCACTTTTTGTTGTTCTGAGAGGTATCTGCCGATCTGAAACACCTGCACTTGTTCCCCTTCAGGAACGACATAGGTGAAGAGCCTTACTGGCACTCCGCTGCTCGTTTTGATGGTCCGAAAATCGTAGCCTTTCTTTTGGGCAGCCTGAACTGCTGCAGAATCCACAAAACCGGTGGAATACTGTCCGCTCATGTAAGAGATAAGTGTTCCCGTTTGTGATAAAGGATTGACAAAAATATCTGCCAATTCGTTTTCTTTCAGTCCCTCTTCGTCTTCATTTTCATGGTCAAATGAAGACTCGTAAGATTCCATGTCATTTTCTGGTGTGACCACTGGATTGGTGATAACCAATCCTTCCTGTTTTACTGCTTCATATAAATCCACTGGCAATGGAATTTGCAAGGCGGCAAATTGAAGACCCATTTTGACCCACAGTGCCTGGTCATTAGTGGTCTGAAAATAGTAATTAACCAGTGTGTACGTTCCACCCCCAACAGCAAGTGAAAGAAAGATGGACGCAAACAAATAGAGCAGCGTTAATCTAACGCGTAATTGCCTAAGCATTTTGTTCGTCCAGCATGTAACCGAACCCTCTGACAGTTTGGATGGGATCTTTCATTCGAGTAACTGTGATTTTTTGCCGCAGATAA
>PNNU01000382.1 GCA_013824385.1 Anaerolinea sp. | reverse complement strand
CGATATATTGTGAATCCAATTGTTTTTCCACTGAATAGGTCTGTTGGAAAAGCGCCAAACTGATGCCGAACGATAATGTCAATGCGATGACGGTGGTTGCGGCGCTGATCCGTGATGTTCGTCGGGCTATGGATTTACCTGCGATCTCTCCAATATCTCCAAACATCCGGCTGAACAAAGTTGCAAGTGGACGGGATGTTTTAGACAATCCGCTATCAATCAAACGTAGTGTCAACAGGGTTAATCCAATCCAGGCGAAGAATGGGGATAGGAAAATGTAAAAAGAGAGTGAGATTGCCGCTCCTTCATTGCCTGTAGGTTTGAAACCACCATTGAGCTGAGTAATGGCTAATACCACTGCAGCCGCAACTAACAGAATTACATCCAAATAAGCACGTTTCCAAAAAGGTGCCTGCTCTGTTCTTCTCACATTTCGCCGTTCTTGAGTAATTTCGCTTTGAAGTGTGCCAAAAGTAGGTAAAAACGCTGCCAAGAAAGTAAGGATTAGCCCGGCGAGAAATGCAATTCCGGCAGAATTGATGAACATGGACCAATCAAAACTTGTAGAGAAGGGATTTATCCCGGCTGTAGCTTGAGCCCCGGCACCGATGAAAAGGATCAACAAGCCAAACAATAATCCGAGAACCGAACCACCCACCGCCAGAAAAACAGATGTTACCGCAAGGATGGATGTGATCTGCTTGGGTGTTGCTCCACGAGTACGCAGCAAACCGATCTCGCGTCTTTGAGCATCAGCGAATAATTCCGCCGCAAACTTGGCGAGATACGCCGCCAAGGCCACACCCGGTAATCCGAGGAAAATGAAGAGTATTTTTGCCGATAAAACATCTGCTTTGGCTGTCTTGAATGCACCAGACAAATTATCGACTGTTTTGATCTGTCCAGGAAATTGTCGTTCCAATTGACGGCGTAATGAATCTGTATGCAGAGCCGCCTTGGTTGGGTCAGACGGTAAAAGGGTCCGATCAATCTTGATATGCACTTGTTGATCCAACAAAACCGCACCAATAGGCAGTGTGGTTGGCGGATTAGCTACCAGAGGTACTAATTTGGGCTCCATATTGGTTCGAAACCAATTGATGTCCACAAAAACTGCGTCAGCCACAATTGCATTTTCATTTTCGGTGGCCGTTGCGAAAAGTGCATCAGCATTATCCAAATTAATAATACCGCTGACAGGGAGCACTACCGGTTTGTCAATACCAGCAAAATTAAATTGAACTTTGTCTCCTACTTTTAAGTTTTGTGCAATGGACATGGCTTCACTGATCATAACCCCATTATCACTGGGGGTTCCTTCACTCAACCGTAAAATATCAAATGTTTTTAGGTAAGTGGGTGAAATGGCAAACATTCTGCCAGCCGGTGAGGCTTGCGTGCCTCCAACCTTGGCAGCCGAAAGAAAATCTGCAGTACTGACTGGTTCCACTGCCTTAATTCCTTTTTGAGAAGAGAAATTGGGTGCCACACTAGACATATTGATGTCTGGTGAGGTGGCATGAGCGATCAGATCAATTTGGACAGGAGCCAGGGCTGTGCTGGTCATTTGACGTGTGGTTACATCCACAAAGAATAAAATACCGGCAAACAATCCAACTGCCAGTGCCAAACCAAATAGGTAAGTGCCAGTGCGGCGCCAATTACGGGTTACTAATTTCCATGCATATGTAAGATTCATGACTGGTCCTCAACTTGAAATTTCGTCTCTTTCACCAATTGACCATCTCTTAAAGTTAACTTGCGGTCTGCCTGCATCGCGACTTCAGAATCGTGTGTGACCATCACAAGCGTTAATCGTTGTTCTCGGGTTAACTTGATTAAAATATTTATAATTTCAGCACTTGTGGCGCTGTCTAAATTTCCTGTAGGCTCATCAGCAAGCAGTATTAACGGATCATTTGCCAGGGCGCGGGCTATCCCCACACGTTGTTGTTGCCCTCCTGAAAGTTCATCAGGAAGGTGTTCGGCTTTGTCTAATAGGCCAATTTCTTCTAAAAGTTCATTGGCGCGTTGGGTTCGTTCACTTGCGGATTTCCCACCCAACAGCAATGGAAATTCAATATTTTCACGAGCGGTTAGAACAGGAAACAAATCATGACGTTGAAAAATGAATCCCATCTTTTGACGTCTTAATGACGCTAATTGGTTTTCATTTAAATCAGTCAGGTTCTGTCCATCCAACAAAACACGTCCTTTAGTTGGCTGGTCCAATCCTCCTAGAAGATTCAGCAAAGTTGATTTTCCACAACCACTCGGGCCTACAATGGCGACAAATTCACCCTTTTGTATTGTTATGTCGATACCACCTAATGCGACTACAGAATCACGCCCAACTCGATAATTCCTACTTAACCCTACAGTCTCCAAAACCGTGTTTTCCATGTTTAACTTCTCCCAATAACAGCAGTAGTTTCACTGATTTGACCATCATTAATATGGATCTGGCGATTTGCTCTGGCAGCGACCGCTTTATTATGTGTAACCACAATTAGTGTCAATTTGTGTTCAGCATTAATTCCAGTTAGCAGCTCCATCACCTGATTCGCCGTTGCAGTATCCAATTCGCCTGTTAATTCGTCAGCAAGTAATAAATTGGGTCTATTTGCCAGTGCAACAGCAATTGACACGCGTTGTCGTTCACCGCCTGAAAGCATGCCAGGTTTATGGTTTGCTCTATTTTTTAAACCCACTTCAAATAAAAGTGTACGAGCCTCTTGTGTACAATTTCTACGCCCAGCCAACTGCATTGGCAGCATGATGTTTTCTTGGGCAGTGAGAAACGGAATCAAGTTATTTGTCTGATATACCACCCCAATATTCTTGCGGCGGAATATAGTTCGTTCGCTTTCACTCATTTTGGCAATATCTGTACCATTAATCAATACCCGTCCTGCGCTCGGAATGGATAAACCACCCATGATGCTGAGTAACGTGCTCTTACCCGCCCCTGATCGCCCTGTGATAGCGATAAATTCGCCAGGTTGAACAGAAAAACTCGCACCACGTAAGGCGACCGTTTCAATTTCGCCTTCTTTATAAATTTTGTATAGTTCTTGCAGTATTAATGCTTCCATGGTTTCCTTTCCATTATGAAAACTGTGAGCAAGAGCTCACAGTTTTTTTGG
>PNNU01000381.1 GCA_013824385.1 Anaerolinea sp. | reverse complement strand
AAATCGATGCCGACAGGGCGTTCAAGCACTTGTTCTGCCTTCTGGCGCGTGGATTCCAACATGGCAGGGCCGTAAGGGCAGAAAGGTGTGGTCAGGATCATCTTCACAATGGCGCCATCTTCGGTGATCTTAACATTACGTACCAACCCCAATTGGATGATATTGAGTGAAAGTTCGGGGTCGGTCACTTCGCTGAGTCCTTTGCGTAATTGATCGCAAAGCTCGGGGTGGGTGGTTTCAGCCTCCCATACAGGACGGTTGGTTCCGGGGGTGCTTGTATCTGCCATGGTTAGGCCTCCGCCAGCGATTTGGCTGTGATTAAATAGGTGCAGTGGACGTCGCCGCTTAAGACACATTGAACTTTATCGGCCGGGATTGAAAGCATGGTTGAAATCAGGGTTTGGTCCATGATGCAGACTTCAGGATGAGATTGTCCCACATGGTAGAAGGGGCAGGCTTTTTCAATGATTTGGTAATCCTCGCCAATCTTTTGCCATTCGATCATAAATCCTTCATCGCCAAGACTTTTTCTGATGGCGTCCAATTTCTGCTCAATGGGCAGTTTTTTAATACGATCAAGGTGCTCAGCGGCCAGGGATTTGGCCATACGTACAAAAAGTTCGTTGATTTCAGTCTGGGTGAGCGTGGATTTTAACTGTTCCAAAAGACGGTTGGTGAGGTTCATGTAGCGGGTGGGAAATTTTTCCAGCCCGGTATCGGTTAGGGAATAGATCAACCGCGGACGGCCAACGCCGTGCCGTTCTTCACTTGCCTGTATCAACCCTTCGGCTTGAAGGTTGGTTAGATGATGCCTGACAGAAATGGTGTTGATATCCACTGCTTCGGCGAGTTCGGTAATGGTGGCTGTTGGGTTGGTGAGTAAAGTCTGTAATATGCGATCGCGTGTACTTTTCATATGTTTTTCCTGTCTTTAACTTACCTCTAATGAAAATAATATATCATAAGAGTATAATAAGTGTCAATTATAAGATACTTATTATAAAAAACACAAGATAAATAACTTAATAAACTAGATAAATATGGTAAATATTGACCCTTAAAACCAAATGTGATATAATCTTTTTGTTGCAGTAAATAAATAGATATTTATGATAAAAAACTAAAATATTATCCGGCGCCAACGCCACGGAGAGAAGCATGTCAGAACTCGATATTCGCGATTTAAAGGTAAGCATTGAAGGCAAGCAAATATTAAACGGCGTTAATTTGAACGTAAAACAAGGGGAAGTTCACGCCATCATGGGTCCAAATGGAACGGGTAAATCTACTCTTGCCTACACCTTAATGGGGCATCCTTCTTACACGGTCAATTCAGGCAGCGTTACGTTTAAGGGGCAAAACATTTTAGATATGGCTGTTGATGAACGATCTAGATTGGGGCTCTTTTTAGCATTTCAATATCCGGTATCCATCCCGGGAGTGACCGTGGCAAATTTTTTGCGTACGGCAGTCAACGCCAGACGCAAAGCCACCAATCCTGAAGACAAGGGCATTGCCATCCCGGAATTTCGCAAAATGTTGATAGAAAAGATGGGTGTACTAAAAATGGACACCTCTTTTGCAGGCAGATATCTAAATGAAGGTTTTTCAGGCGGAGAAAAGAAACGCGCTGAAGTGCTTCAAATGGCTGTCTTGCAGCCTGAAATCGCCATCCTTGACGAGACTGATTCCGGACTGGATATCGATGCCTTACGCATCGTATCTGAAGGTGTCAATCTATTGCGCAGCCAGAACATCGGCGTGCTGCTGATCACACATTATCAACGTATGTTGAATTACATCAAACCGGATGTCGTGCATATTATGATGGGCGGCGCCATTGTGGAATCCGGTGGAGCAGATCTTGCTCTGCACCTTGAAGAACAGGGCTACGATTGGGTGCGAGAAAAATACGAGAATGGCATCCCTTCTGCTAATTAATTAGCTTAAGGCATTGGAGACTATTATGGGTAACGAACAGAAACCCGATTTCCTTGAAAAAATGGATGACTATAAGTACGGGTTCAGTGATCCCGATACTTCTGTATACAAATCTGAACGCGGATTAAGTGAACAAGTAGTACGCAATATTTCAGCCATGAAAAAAGAACCTGAATGGATGCTTCAATTCAGGCTTAAAGCATTGGCACATTACCAACTACGTCCAATGCCAACCTGGGGACCTGATATTTCGGGTCTCGACCTGGATAACATCTTCTATTATGTGCGTCCTTCGGAAGCCTCAAAGGGCAACTGGGATGATGTGCCTGATACGATCAAGAAAACTTTTGACCGTCTTGGCATCCCGGATGCGGAACGCAAGTTCCTGGCAGGAGTGGGTGCACAGTATGAATCTGAAATGGTTTATCACAGCATCCAGGAGCAGCTCTCCAAGGTGGGTGTGATCTTCTTGAGTATTGAAGACGGACTCAGACAGTACCCCGAGCTTTTTAGAGAGTATTTTGGTACGGTAATTCCCATAGAAGATAACAAATTCGCAGCATTGAATTCGGCTGTATGGTCTGGCGGGTCATTTGTTTATGTTCCAAAGGGCGTCAAAGTGGAATTGCCTTTACAGGCTTATTTCAGACTCAACATTGCCAATATTGGGCAGTTTGAACGCTCACTGATCATTGCAGACGAAGGCGCCCAGGTGCATTATGTTGAGGGCTGTACGGCTCCCTCTTACACCACGGATTCCTTCCACAGCGGTGTGATCGAGATCATCGTCAAAAAAGGCGCACGCGTGCGCTATACCACCATTCAAAACTGGTCTACAAATGTATACAATCTGGTGACCCAGCGCTCCAAAGTGGAAGAAGACGGCACCATGGAATGGGTGGATTGTAACCTGGGTTCAAAATTGACTATGAAGTACCCTTCGTGCTATCTGGTTGGTAAACGTGCTCACGGTGAGATTCTTTCCGTGGCTTTTGCCAGTACCGGCCAGCATCAAGATGCAGGCGGCAAAGTAGTGCACATGGCCCCGGATACCAGTTCACGCATTATTTCAAAATCGATCAGCAAGAACGGCGGACGTTCTTCTTACCGTGGATTGCTGAAAGTCTACAAAGGCGCGACCAACTCCAAATCCAATGTAGCCTGTGACGCATTGATCCTTGATCCTCAATCCCGTTCTGACACCTATCC
>PNNU01000380.1 GCA_013824385.1 Anaerolinea sp. | reverse complement strand
TAACCTTTATCCAATTGATTTTTGTATTCATTTATACTTTCGTGTAATGATGACATAACTCCCTCCTCAAAATAAATTTCCTTATTCCCGTTTGTCAAAGCAATTGATTAGTCTATATGCTGAAAGAGGATTTTATCCTTTTTCTTTCCTGCCAAAATACCCAAGCGCAATTAATGAGGCTGAAACTACAGCCACTGATATTGCAAAAAACAGCGATGCATTTGGATCTTTCCATTCAACCAGGTGTTCAAGAAACTTAACTACCATCACAAGGATAATCACCCCACCCAGTTTATCTTTGAGTTCATGCAGATCATGCGCCAGCATCCAGTTGGGAAGAGTAAGCTTACTAATAAAAAGTTCATACATACTCACTGAAAAAACATAAAGAGCTGTAGCAATAAGGAAACTGTCAACCAATTCAATTAGTAATACTGCAATATAAGGATCTTTACCATAACTTGTGATAATCACACTGATTGCATTTACTGTTTTCACAACGCCCCACCCAAGCGCAGCCAGAGCGGCAAAAAGAAGCGAAATTACTCCGATATAACCCAAGTATCTGGTTTTTTCCATTAACTTTCCCATTTACTTCTCCTTGACACGGATATTGTATTGTTCAGCTAAATTCAATTCAATACAGTTAATGAACTTGAAATTATCGATCAGGTTCACCTTTGTGCCATATAATACAGCACCACAATCCCGCATGGAAAAACCCTGGCTGTCTTTAACGTCAAGTTCAACCTGCTTTTCAACCCTGCAAAAATGGACATACCGCTGCCGAGCGCCGTCGGGTTGATGAATAAATGATACTCATCAATCAAGTTAGCCTGGATGAGACTGGATACAAAAGCTCCGCCGCCGTAGGCGATCATGTCGCCGCCCGTTTGATTTTTCAGCCTCATGATTTCTTCCACCAGATCGCCCTTGGCCAGGACGGTGTTTTCCCATTCGGATTTCTCAAGCGTTTTGGTGAAGATTACTTTGTGTGTGCCTGAAAATTTCTTGCCGGCGGCATGTTCCGCGTGATGCACATCCGCAGCTACGCCCGCCCAATGGGGGATGAATCCCTGTGCCAGTTTGCGGCCGAGCACGATGCAATCAATGGGCTCGGTGAGTTCTTTAACATAACGACTAATTTCATCATCCCAGTCAAATACCATCCAATCCATTTCAATGTTCGGACCAGCTATAAATCCATCCACAGTCATCTGCACTTGCAGTTTTAGTTTTCTCATCGTTTCCTTTGTTTACACTCTTTACCTTTAACATTTTAATAACACAATCAGGGCTTTCTACCCACTTTTGGGTCATTGTAACAAGATTCCATGCTGAAAACAAATAAAAAAGAGCTTTTCTCGTTGACTTATCCGAAGAATTGCTCTTCCAGTTTTTTATTCAGGATTCACTTTATTCAAACCACTAACGCATTTCTCTGCCGCCGTTAATATCGATGGTGGCGCCTGTCATGAACCCTGCAACCGGGCTGGCAACAAAAACAATGGTGCGCGCGATCTCATCAGCGCTGGCATAACGCTGGACGGGAATCTTTTTCTCGGCATAATCTGGAACCAAACACGCGATGGTATCCTCCCCCATCGGAGTGATTGTGATGCCAGGCGATACACAATTAACGCGGATTCGCGGCGCCAAATCTTTCGCCAGGCTTTTGGTCAAATTAATTAAACCCGCTTTGGCTGCCGCATAATGAACGTGGTTGGGCGTTCCAGTTTGTCCTGCCACACTTGCCACAGTGACGATTGAACCTCCCTCACTCATCAAAGGAACCAGCGCCTGCAGTGTGAAAAATGCCCCGCCAAGATTTACTCCAATAACCTGGTTCCATTCCTCCGGAGTGATTTCTGCCCAGGGTGTGACAATGTTTTGACCGGCACACAAAATAAAAATATCAATGTGGTTGACTATCTTCTTGAGTTGTTCTACAGATGATGTAATTGAATGTGGATCACTGATATCCATCTGGCTCAACCATGATTGCCTTCCATTCGCTTCAACAGCACGAAGGGTTTCACGCGCACCGGTTTCATCATGGCCAAAACTCACTACTACATCTGCGCCTTCCTCAGACAGTACCCTGGCGACAGCCGCTCCAATTCCGCTTGAAGCCCCTGTCACGAACGCGATTTTTTTTGCCAGTTCAAGATTCATAATTGAGTTCTCCACGAATTACTTAATATAGAATTCACTTCTAAAACATTCTAATCCCATGTGTGAAATAAGTCTTCATAATTTTTTACAGCCTGATTACTGATTACTTATTACTGATTACTATTCCCAATCCCTGCCTTTATCTGGAGAATTCAGCTAAAAGAAGTACAATATGGAGAGAAACAAATGGCTAGAAAGGCAATAATATGGAAGAACTCTCTTCTGAATCCAAAGCACAAATCGTTTATTTCTCCCACGGCGGTGGACCGCTGCCCATTCTTGGTGATAATGGTCACAAGGCAATGGTTGAATTTATGCATAAGTTACCCGATCAGCTGCATAAACCGGATCTCATTTTGGTAATCAGCGCGCATTGGGAAGAAAAAACCGCCACCCTGCTTGGCGCCGAAAAACCGGTCATGTTTTATGATTACTACGGGTTTCCCGCCCAGGCTTATGAGATTCAATACCCCGCCCCAGGTAGTCCCGTCACAGCCAAAAAGATCGCTGAACTGTTGGAGAAGAATCACATCCCTGCCAAAATCGATACACTACGCGGCTTTGACCACGGACTCTTCATCCCGCTGAAGTTGATGTACCCTGAGGCGGATATCCCCTGTCTGCAGCTCTCTCTCATTACGGGGTTAAGCCCTTCTACCCATATCGCGCTCGGCAAGGCTCTACGAGAACTAAAAACTGAGAACATCCTCGTCATCGGCTCAGGGTTCTCTTTTCACAATATGCGTGCTTTCTCTTGGGAATCAAAAGTTGAAACCGATCTTGCCAATGATGCTTTTCAGAATTGGTTGATTGAAACTTGCACAGGCGATATCACCGAACCTGAACGTGAAAAACGCCTGGTGGATTGGGCCAAAGCGCCTGCCGCACGCTACTGTCATCCGCGTGAAGAGCATTTATTACCCCTTCACGTCTGCCAGGGCATGGCTGAAAAACCCGCCAAACTGATCTTTGATGACTTGATCCTGGGCAAACGAGGCGTTGCATTCAAGTGGTGAAACAAACCAATTCAAGGTTCT
>PNNU01000379.1 GCA_013824385.1 Anaerolinea sp. | reverse complement strand
ACAGTTGGATTACGCCTACAACCCCATGCCCCCGGCGCCTTTAAGGATTTACCCTGAATCTCCCGTTGAGACGGTGGTGGAGTTTTAGCAAAGTAGAGCAAACCGCGGGGGTCTTGAAGACCCCCGCGGTTTATTTTTGATCAAAAGATACCGAAAATAGATTAGTTCACTTCATTCAAATTGAACTCAACCAACTGGGTAGCCCTCTGCCAGTCGCCCTCAGACCGGAAAAATTCGCGCGGAAAGAAGCTGAGAATGCCGTTGCCAGTCAACAGGACGATGATTTCTTCAGAAACCTGCTTGTGGACGATTTGTTCCCAGGTGATCAGGGTTTTCTTGCCGGAGTATAAAATACCCTCGCTTGAAATGGTGCCCTTATACTCATGGCGCATGGTGGGCGCTCGCCAGATTTTCAACGCTGTAATGGACGATGTAATGGCTGGATAATACAAAAACAGCACGATCAAGAGCACGTACAACGCATGACTGCCGAATAAATTTGGGTCAAGAAGAGACGTTTTAGCTTGAATGGAGGTCAACACCGTATAAGCGATATAGATTACTAATGCCAGTGCTGCAATCCCTATGCGGATGAACCCGCGTTTTTGGGTTGGTTTGTTGGCTAAAAAGACGGCCTTGAATACGTCTTCGCGAGTGTAGATTCCTTTGAATTCAACATCCATGCTTTTAATCCTTTTTTCGTTTTTTTGACAACACTAATTTCCTGATTGATATTATTGTATCTTGAAAATCAATTTCATTTTTATCAGAACGAGTATGATAAATATACTCATGAAATTATGAAAAAATTGGATACACTAAAAATGATGCTACCCCGTCGATAATGTTGTGAACAGCATGAGCCATTTGCCAGCCCTTGAAAGACAACGATCTCAAACCCGGATCGAGGAAGTTTACACCAGTGAAAAACCTCGCTTCGTGTCTCGTTTGTTGGCTGCAGGCCGGACGATTGAAGAAGCGGAAGATTTGGTCCAGGATGTTTATGCAGAAACGGTTGAAAACCTGCATCTGGTATCGAACATCCTCAATCTGCCTGCCTGGATCAATTCTCTGTTCACCCGGCGCTTGATCGACGCCTGGAGGCATGAACGCGTTCGCGATTCCGTCGGAGAAACCGATGTGGCAGAAGAAATTTTACAAGAGGTCATCGCCGACGTGGGGCTTGACCCGCAGGATGCCTATATCAGAGAAAGTCTGATGGACGCTTTGAACGATGCGATCCAGTCTCTGCCCGCAGAGCAGCGCCGGGTGGTCGAAGCCCAGGTATTTGGCGAGTTGACCTTTAGAGAAATTGCAGAAGCCACAGGTGAAAGCATCGATACCCTGACCGCCCGCAAACGCTATGCCATAAAAAATCTGTCGCGAGCGCTGCGGCAGTGGATTGAAGAGTAATAATGTTCAAGTTTTCAATATAAATTTCCGGAAGAACCGGAGGAGGAAGAATATGTCTGATTTTGAAAGCACACAAAATGTTGAATCAAAGAAACCCAATATGTCGGGTTGGTGGGAAGAACGCAGCCTGCCCCAGAAGATTCTGATGGGCATCGGTTTTGGGATCCTGGGTCTGGCATTCCTTGCCTTGTGCGGATGGGCTGTGATGCTGTTATGGAACTGGTTGATGCCGGATATTTTTGGCCTCAAAACTCTCACCTACTGGCAGGCCGGGGGTTTACTGGTCTTGAGCTCCATCCTGTTTAAGAGTCCTCGGCCCGGGGGCGGCCCGATGCACAGTGAAAGCAAACGCAAGAGAAAACTGAAAAGCTTTATCCATGAGGGTGAGTCCAGTCAAACGGGTTCCACAGATTAATTAGGCAATAGAAGATCATTAGAAGATTAATGGAGAGAGATTGTTTTTCTCTCCATTTTTTATTACACACCTATCTTTGTCCTAGCTTTGTCTATGGGAGTCTAGATTTATGGACTGGACCTCGCAGTTCTCCATCAGTAAAAACCTGATGGGGATTCCCCCTGCGGAGGACTTAGTGCCGCGCCCCATACAACCAATGGGGCTCGCAATGACATTTTTGTTTTTATGACCTTCGATACATTCCACACTCACCGATTACAGGTATAGTTGCAAGCATTATTACAATTATGGAGTGCCTGTGATTTCCAAATTTCGTGATCCGATCAGCGGATTGATCCACTGTTTTTCGGCAGTAATAGCATTTGTCGGCATGGTCCTGTTGTTGATACTCACCCGTGGAGAAAACATGAAGCAGCTTTCCATGGCGATCTACGGCGTCAGCCTGGTAACCCTTTTCACCGCCAGCGCCGTCTACCACCTGGCAAATCCGTCTGAGCGGCAGCTGGTTAGGCTACGCAAATTTGATCATTCCGCCATCTATGTGTTGATCGCCGGAACCTACACACCAATATTGGTCAATTACTTCAGCGGATTCCTGCGCTGGGGGTTTTTGTCCCTGATCTGGGGTATTGCCCTGGCCGGGGTGATCGTTAAACTCTTCGTGATCAACGCTCCGCGCTGGGTCACCGCCGGGGTATACTTGGTGATGGGCTGGATGGCCGTGTTGATCATTAAGCCTATGCTGCAAAACATGCCTGCTGGCGCACTGTGGTGGATGTTAGCCGGCGGGTTGACTTACTCCATCGGGGCGGGCATCTACATCACCAAGAAATTCGATTTTATACCGGGGGTCTTCGGTTTTCACGAGGTCTGGCATGTCTTTGTCAGTCTGGCGGCTTTGTGCCACTTTGTGATGATCTATTTCTATATTGCGCTCTTGTAGGAATTTCCGATTTCTCTATGTCATTTGGAGCACAATCCTTCCTCATCCGTAGAAATCGGGAATATGCACTAAATGTTGATTAACCCCAGATTCCCAGTTTCATAATTGGTCAAGAAACCCCCGGGGTTTGCTGAGGAATTTGATCAATACAACAAGTTAGCAAATAAACCCCGGGGGTTTAAACTAAACTCCGAGAAACCAGGAATAGGTTGATTTGCGGGTAAAATTGAACCTGTTTTTACTTTTTTGTACACAAGAGGTTCAATGTCAAATTCAACAAAATCTCCGGTCATCATATTTGATTTCGGCGCCGTACTGGTGGACTGGAGTCAGTATTATCTCTATCGTAAGGTAATGGCAAACGACGAGGATATCAAGGCTTTTCTTGAAGAAATCGATTTTAAAGGCTGGAACCTTCAGTTTGACAAAGGGTATTCATTCGAAAAGGGTGT
>PNNU01000378.1 GCA_013824385.1 Anaerolinea sp. | reverse complement strand
GATCTCAGGACTTCTGTCGAAGTAGATGGGATAAACAAAGCCAATTGCATCCGCATCGAAAAATCCTGAATAATCAAAGTTCTTCACATCTTCTATCAAATCCATAACAGGTTTTATGACTGCTCCCTGAATGCGTTGCGCAATTTTCTTGGCAACCAACAGAGAGTTCCCTGTACCAGTAAAGTAAAACAACAAAACTTTCATAATTTGCCTCCTAGCAAGGATTTATCTAATAAGGCAGATTATAAACTTTGGACCATACTACAATGTCAAGAGGTATTCTCTGAATTACAGTCTTTCCAAGTCTTTTCCTGTCAAGTATGGTCTTATCTGGTCGCAGCTTTTCAGCCTCAACGGTTCTCTGACCGATTGGAGCATTTCTTTCATCCTGAATAAGACCTGGACCTTTTTTTCGATCTCATCAATTTTTGCATCAATTATTTCATCGGTATCAAAGTTGCAATTTTGCGGGTGGTCAAGCATGTCAAACAGCTTTTTAATTTCATTTAGCGCAAAGCCACATTTCTTGGCTTGTTGGATAACCAAAAGACGTTCGATGGCTTCCTCATCATAATGCCGATATCCGTTGGTACCTCTAACCGGAGATGGTAGAAGGCCAAAATCCTCATAATATCTAATTGCATCAAATCCAACCCCGGTTTTTGTAGAGACTTCGCGTCTTGTGTACATAGTTAATATCCCTTCTATAACAGGTCAATACGCTGAACTGCCAGACCTGCTTAAATATTATTTATTTCTCAAATAATCTTGTGGTGTCACTGATCGATTTTGAAACCGTAATGTAAAGCGTATCGTTTATCCGAAGCAAAAGCGGACAGGTACATTCCATCATCCCTGGATGAAACTTCAATGTTTCTAATCTGAATCATACCCTGTATTTAATCTATGGATTGTCTTCTTAGGCTTTATCTGGATCGGCTGACCACTAAATTATGTGAATAGGTTATGAAATGTGGACTGAGAATGCTAATGGTGCTGTTTTGTTAATGATTTTATAGGATGGGTTCATACTTTGAACCCATCGTTTTTCAATTAAGTACAGCCACATTAGTCACTCAATGAGTCAAAATATTTAATATTGACAGCCACTTGACACCTGCTTTATAATTAAATCATAGAACATTTATTCCAATTCGCTCTTTACCAACTGCATAATCCTTTGATTCTTCACACCGCCCAATTCTACAAAAGGTTTTGTACATAAAAACAAATCCCCTTTCACTTGGAAAACACCTCTTTTTGAATACAAAATAATTGTTTTTAATTGTTTCTGATATTTTCGTGATTTGAATCAAAAACAAATCTATTACTATTTCTCCAGGTTTTTTATATAAATATTTTGTGTTTTTGGAAATATTTAGCGTTTTTCGTGGTTAAGCTTTTATTACAATTTTCTGGACCGGCTTATCATTCGTTTATTGGAATTGTTTTTAATTGTTTTTTATTCGTTTAACGACTGCGTTCTATAATTCACAAAAAAAGCGTTAATAATATTGTTCCAAATAATTAATAGAAAACATATACTCCAAAAATATAATTTCTCTAATATGTGACAGGGATTCCTAATTACTAATCCCTAATCACAAATCACTTCTCACAATTGACGCAACCCCCCCTCTCGCTTATAATTCTTCTTCGTCTGGGGAAATGCTGGAATTGGCAGACAGGCATGACTTAGGATCATGTGCCGCGAGGCGTGAGGGTTCAAGTCCCTCTTTCCCCACTGGCTAAAAATAACAAAAGAAGGATTATCAAATTGAAAATTGAGACTCAGTCACTAGAAGATCATCAAATGAAAGTCATCGCGGAATTTGAAACTTCCGCACTCGAAAAATACAAACACCAGGCCGCTCGCCGGATTGCCAACAAAAGTAAAATCCCCGGCTTCCGTCCCGGCAAAGCACCTTATGATGTCGTTTTACGCATCTATGGTGAAGAAGCGATTAGCGATGAAGCCGTTGAATTAATGGTGGAAGATATCTATCCCCAGATGCTCACTGAAGCCAAGATAGAGCCTGCTGCCCCCGGCTCCCTTCAGGATGTTGATCGCGGCGACCCTCTGAAATTTACCTTTGTCGTCCCCCTCGAACCTACTGTAGATCTGGCCGGTTACAAGGATGTACGCAAAAAATACACCCTGAAACCCGTTGCCTCAAAAGAAGTGGATGAATTCATCGAACGCCTCAAACGCAACTACGCCACTGCTGAACCCGTGGAACGTGCTGCCAAAACGGGCGATCTGGTTTACGTCAAACTGGATGCCGAAATTATGAATCCTGCTGAAGATGACAAACCCGAACTGCTCAAAGACTCACCCATGCAGGTCGTGATTGGCGAGACTGATCCCAACGGCAACGACTTCCCCTATGCCGGTTTTGGTGACAACCTTGTCAAACTCAAAGCTGGGGATGAGAAAAAAGTCAAATACACTTATCCTGCCGATTCCCGCTATGAAAAACTGCGGAGCAAGGATGTTGAATTCAGTATCATCGTAGAAAGTGTCAAAGAACTCAAACTTCCTGAGTTTGACGATGCCTTCGCTCAAACCGTGGGTGAATTCGAAAGTGTTGACAAACTGCGCGAGAACATCCAGGAACAACTTGAATCCCGTGCCCGCGATGAATACGAGAGCACCTGGTTTGAAGAGCTCATCGACCAGATTGTAGCCCAGGCTGTAATCAAGTTCCCACCCCAGGTGGTTGAACACGAGATGGAACACGTCATCGAAGCTGTTCAAGAAGACCTCACCAGGCAGAAGATGGAACTGGACACTTACCTCAAGACCATCAAAAAAGAAAAAGAAGCCTGGTTGGAAGAAGATATCAAACCTGTGGCCAAGAAACGACTCGAGCGTACTCTGGTCATGGAAGAGATTTCCAAGCTTGAAAAAATTCAGGTGAAGAATGAAGACCTGCAGGAAGAAGTGTCTGCCATGATTCAAGAAATGCAGATGCAGGGTAATGTGGATTTCAAAAAACTTGAAAAACAATTGAAGAATGAGCGTATCGCCAATAATATGGCCATGCAAGCCGCCTCACGTTTGGTCAATCGCAAAACACTTGACCGTATGAAAGATTTCGCCACTGGCAAAGCAGAATCAGCTCCTGTAGAAGAGGGTGCACCCTCTGAAACCAAAACCAAATCTGTTGCCAAGAAAAAAGCTGAACCTAAAGCTGAAAAATCAGTCGAACCTGCTGTTGAAGCTGCTGCTGAACCGGT
>PNNU01000377.1 GCA_013824385.1 Anaerolinea sp. | reverse complement strand
TTCTTTTCTGGCATCATTGATCTGGTGGGTCCCCTTTTGCTCGGAAAAAAGAAACTTCAAAAATAATTACTTCACCATTCTGTAAGCTTTCGCGCCTTGCCAGCCTTTGACCGCTGCGCTATAATTCAGCCGTTAATCTACGGAAATGGAAAGGTTTAAAATTCATGATCGATGTCAATGATCTTCGCAAAGGCGTAGTTTTTGAGGTAGACGGGTACTTGTATAAAGTGCTTGAATATTCTTTCAGTAAACCTGGCCGCGGCAATGCCACCATCCGCATCAAAGCGCGCGATCTTCGCAAAGGTAATACCCTTGAAAAAACCTTCACCTCTGGTGAGCGTATTCAAGATGTCCGCCTCGATTTTCACAATGTTCAATACTTGTATACCGACGGCGAACTTTATTTCTTCATGGATCTGGAAACATTTGAACAGCCAGCTATCCCAGGTTCAGTCATCGGCGATTACGTCGGCTTTCTCAAACCCGAGATGGAAGTCAAACTGACATTCTATAACGCTGAGCCTATTGATATTGAACTTCCCACCACCGTGGATCTCAAAGTCACTTATGCCGAACAAGCCGTGCGCGGAGATACCGCCACTGGTGTGACCAAGAGAGTCACCACCGAGACTGGCCTTGAAGTGGCCACTCCCTATTTCGTCTCCACCAACGACACCATCAGGGTGGATACACGAACCGGCGAGTACTTAACCAGGGTCTAGTTTCTACAAGTTGATCTGACTGTCCCCTCCAGGGGACAGTTTTGTATAGAGGAATCCATGAGAACTCCAGCCGGAAATGAGTGCCCATATTTTTATGGGGATTATTTTAGAGGCAGAAATATTGAAGAATGTCGCCTGCTTGGGTCCAACCCTAACAACGGCCCCTGGAAGGCAGACCTGTGCAAAACCTGTCCCATTCCAGGTATCACACGATCAAACGCTTGTGAAAACATGACGCTTTATGCATCCGTTAAAAAAGGTGCCCTGAAGAACAGACGGGTAAAAGTGACCGCCTATTGCTCCAAATCCAATTCTGAAGTCAAAGTGCCTCAAATTGGCTGCGAGCTTTGCCATCAAGATTTCAACTTATTGGACAAACCCGAATCCGAATGACCGTCACTCTTCTCATTGATCTCGACGATACGCTTCTGATCAATCCTTTGGAAAGCTTCATGCCGCCTTACATCAAGCTGCTTTCCAAGAAATTGTCGCCCCACGTTGCCCCTGAAAAAATGGTTCCCCAGCTTTTGGCGGCGACCGATTGTATGATTAAAGCGCCTTCTTCGAAAAAAACGCTCGAACAAACTTTTGATGAGAATTTTTATCCCATCCTTGGATTACAAAAATCTGAAATCAACCCTCTCATTAATGATTTTTATCAGAATGAGTTTAATGAACTCGAAAAAGTAACCTGCTTGAGGCCTGAAGCAGTCAAGCTAATTGAATATGCTGTTTCCAAGAATTACACCATTGTAGTGGCTACCAATCCACTTTTTCCGCAAACCGCCATGCGCTCCCGTTTGAAATGGGCTGGTTTCTCTGAAGTCGACTTTCCATTCCAATTTGTCACCTCATACGAATTGATGCATTTCTCCAAGCCCAACCCGGCTTATTACGCCGAGATTTTAGGCAAACTGGGCTGGCCGCGTGGACCCGTATGCATGGTTGGCAACAGTTTAAAAGAAGACATTTTGCCATCATCCATGTTGGGTATTCCCGGTTTTTGGGTGGATGGAAATAGTGACAAACTGGATGCATTCCAAAAAGATATTTGTGCCGTGGGCAATCTCGAAGAGGTCATCCCCTGGTTGGAAGGGCTATCAAACCCTGAGGGCCAAACCAACCTGAAAGATGCGCAAGGGATAATCGGTACACTTCGTGCGACTCCTGTAATCTTGCAGCATTTAACCGAAAACATGGATGATGCCGCCTGGAAGCAAAAAACTTCACCTCAAAACTTATCCATCCTCGAATTGATCAGCCACCTGTATGATGTTGAGACTGAAATCAACGCGCCGCGTATCGAATTGGTTTTATCCGATGAGAACCCCTTCGTTGCCGGTGTGGATAGCGACCCCTGGATCACAGAACGGAAATATCAAACCACCCGTTCTGCCCGTGTGATCTCTGACTTTATGACTCAGAGGCAAAATTCAATCGATAAACTTGCAGCCCTCAGTGCCTCTGAATGGGCACGCCCGGCAAAGCATTCATTTTTTGGACCAACCACATTACTTGAACTGGTACGCTTTATTGCCATTCATGACATTGACCATATTCGCCAGGTTTATGCATTAGTTCATGATTAATCTCAAATGAGACAAATCTCAGATATAAGAGCTTTATTAATTTTTTAATATTCCTTGACTTTTATCTGGCAACGCCCCTTTTAGATTGGTATAATCCTTGAAAGAAGCAAACAGAAAACAGGTTTGCGAAAGGTTGGAGGTATAGTGAAACCACGTAGTCAATCATACGTCATCTATGTTCTTTTGTTCGTAGCGATCATTGTATTGATCGTTTTTAACCTGAACAAAACCAATTCTGCTGATACCGTTTTATCGATAAATCAATTGGCAGAACAAATTCAAAAAGGCAATATTAATCGTGTTGTCGAAGAAGAAAACAAAATTACTGTCTATTATGCAGATGGAATTACTGAAAAGACAGTGATTAAAGAAACAGAAACCACCCTGGTCAATCAGTTGTTAGCCCTGGGCGTTACTTCTGAACAGCTTACTCCTGCAAGTGGAATAAAGATTGAAGTAAAAGCGCCCAGCGCTATGGCCGGGATTCTAAATGCCGCTTTCTACATTCTTCCCTTCTTGCTGCTGGCTGGCGCATTCTTCTTCATTTTCCGGCAGGCACAGGGCAGTAACAATGCCGCCATGTCTTTTGGAAAATCCCGTGCACGCATGTTCACAGGCGACCATCCCACGACGACCTTTGCAGATGTTGCCGGTATTGATGAATCCAAAGAAGAGTTGAAAGAAGTAGTCGAATTCCTGCGAGAACCGCAGAAATTCCTGGCACTGGGTGCCCGTATTCCAAAGGGTGTGCTGCTGGTCGGCCCTCCTGGAACCGGAAAGACCCTGTTAGCCAAGGCAGTATCCGGTGAAGCCGGAGTGCCATTCTTCTCAATTTCCGGTTCTGAATTTGTTGAAATGTTCGTTGGTGTAGGTGCCAGCCGTGTGCGTGACCTGTTCGATCAGGCCAAACGCAACTCCCCATGTATCGTCTTCGTGGATGAAATTGATGC
>PNNU01000376.1 GCA_013824385.1 Anaerolinea sp. | reverse complement strand
CATATTTACGATAAAGAGAAATTGGGTCAACCGGTCGAATACTATGCTAAAATTCGTCCAGTTAGTTACGCTCTCGAAGCGGCAGAAAAGGCTGAAAAAGAAGCTGTTAAGGCCACTGCTGCATAGCAAGATGAAAGCAGCTTATGTTCAATACTGACACTGAAATGTTGTTTCCAATGCGTGTGATTCCTTCTTTAGGCGACATGCGCGGACTGGAATGGCAAAAACTTGTTGATCACCTTTCAGACGAACAAACAGATGACAGCGAAAAGATTGCGCTGACTGCATTAGTGGTCAAATTGGCTGGCTGTGCGGGCTGTAATACGGATTCGTTCCGCGCTATGAAAGGCTGCACACAGTGTGCGCGTTTGATCATCAAACGATTCAAAGGGAATGATGACGACCTGATTCGTAATTACCAGGAATGTCAAAAAGAAGTCAATACTTACTTATCCAAACGGGATCAGTAGACCCTGATCAAAAGGAAAGAATGATAACCAAAGAAGCCGTAATCGCCGCATTGAGCGGCGTCATGGAACCGGAACTGCATAAAGACCTTATTACCCTCAAGATGGTTGAAGAAATTGAGATCAAAGGTGGAGAAGTCTCATTCAAAATTATTTTAACTACACCGGCTTGTCCATTGGTAGAAAAAATCAGAAACGATGCCACCAAGGCGGTTAAAGCAATCGATGGTGTCGAAAGTGTAATCATTGTTATGGATTCACGCGTGGCTTCTGATGGGCAAGCGCGTGAAATGCTGAAATTGCCGATTAAGAATGCAATAGCCATTGCTTCAGGCAAAGGTGGCGTTGGAAAATCCACTGTGGCAGTAAATGTTGCTGTTACTTTGGCTGCCAAAGGTGCCAGAGTAGGGTTGTTGGATGCCGATATTTACGGACCGAACATCCCGACCATGATGGGGGTGGAAGGACTTCCTCCGCCTGTAAATGGCAGACTGATCCCGGCTGAATCTTACGGTGTCAAAATGATGTCTATTGGATTCATGGTGGCACCAGGCCAACCGTTGATCTGGCGGGGACCCATGCTGCACACCGCCATCCGTCAGTTTTTGGCTGATGTAGAGTGGGGTGAACTGGATTATTTAATCATCGACATGCCGCCTGGTACAGGCGATGCGCAGCTCAGTTTGATGCAGAACCTTCCGCTAAGCGGAGGCGTAATTGTTACTTTGCCGCAATTAGTCTCACTTGAAGACGCCGGGCGCGGATTGCAGATGTTTAGAGAATTAAAAGTGCCAGTATTGGGTGTAGTTGAAAATATGAGCTACCTGGTCATGCCCGATGGCAGTAAAATGGATTTATTCGGAACCGGTGGCGGACAACAGCTGGCCGAAAAAATGGATGTACCTTTCCTGGGCTGTATCCCCATTGACCCGGAAGTGCGCATTGGCGGGGATAGTGGGAAGCCTGTAACACTGGAAAAATCTGACAGTGAAGTTGCCAAAGCGTTGGTGAGTGTTACTGAGAAAATAGCCGCACAAGTAAGTATGATGGCATTTGCTCAGGCACAGAAAGAGGTAGTTTCATGACCGATCAAACACAAACCGCTCCCAGTATTGTGGGTGTACGTTTTTCAAAGGTGGGAAAGATCTATCACTTTGACGCCAGAAAAATTGAGGCGTTACGTTTGGGTGATGTGGTAGTGGTTGAAACCAGCCGCGGCTGGCAACTTGGAGAAGTTGTTGTGATGGTCGCTGAGCCCGTGGCGCCCCCTGAAGGTACCTGGAAGACTCTGGACAGACTCGCAACGCCAAAAGACCTGATGCAGCGTCAAAACTGGCAAGCCAAAGAGCTGGACGTGTTGGAAGTTGCTCGAAAACGCTTGAAAGAATTGCGGCTGCAGGGTGTAAAGATCATTTTCAGTGAATACAGCTACGATGGCTCAAAACTGACCATTTTCTTTAGCAGCGACTCGGAAGATAAAGTAGATCTAAAATCCATGCGTTCTGATATGCAGCGTGTTTATGGACCCTCTCAGGTTGAACTGCGGCAAATTGGTCCGCGCGACGTGGCCAAGGTGTTGGGCGGTATGGGAGCCTGCGGACTTGAAACCAGATGTTGTTCCAAGTTCATTACCGAATTCAGCTCCATCTCCATCCGTATGGCCAAGGAACAAGGCATTTCGCTAACACCCACCGAGATCACTGGCATGTGCGGCAGACTGCGCTGCTGTTTAATCTATGAATATGATAATTATGTTGAAGCTCGCAAGTTGCTTCCAAAAAAGAATAAGCGTGTTATTACACCGGATGGAACTGGCAAGGTTATTGACGTCTCTCCAATCCGCGAGATGGTGTTGGTTGAGTTGCCCGAGATTGGACGCAAAGAATATCATAAAGATGTCTTGAAACCCGCCGACGAATTGGAAGCGCTGGAGAACAAGGCTCAACAAACTGGCGGAGGTCATGGTGGCGGCGGATGTGGACAGTGTCAAAGACGTTAAATATCCTCCATTATTAGAGGATTTTGAAGGCTGGAAAGAGAATAAAAGAATTCTGGTCATCCTGGCACATCCGGATGACCCTGAATTTTTTATGGGAGCAACGCTGGCGCGCTGGGGTGCCTTGGGGCATGAGATCCGTTATTGTTTGCTAACCAGAGGGCAGAAGGGTTCTCAAGATGTTAACCAAAAGCCTGAAGATCTGGCAGCACTGCGAAAAGAGGAACAACAAAACGCTGCTGACACGCTGAAAGTAAAAAGCGTGGAATTTCTTGATTATGTAGATGGCGAGGTGGTGCCTGATCTTGAAATGCGCAAGAAGATCGTACGCGTCATTCGCAGGCATAAACCTCAAATCGTAGTCAGCAGCGATCCGTTGAACTTTTTCCCTAGTGATAACCGGGTGAACCATCCAGACCACCGGGCAGCAGGGCAGGCAGTATTGGATGCTGTTTTTCCTGCAGCAGGAAATCCGATGTTTTTTCCTGAATTGATCAGTGAAGAAAACCTTCTGCCTGTAACCGTGGCAGAATTGTGGTTCTCGATCCCGGCTGAAGCCAACCTGGTTGTGAATATAAGCCCCTATTTTGACCAAAAGATCAAGGCTATCCTGTGCCACCGGTCCCAGATCAATATGGACCATGGAAAATTTGTAGAATTCATGAAAACACGCTGGGTGACTGTTAATAAACAAAGACAGCAGGTTTTTCTCGAAAGATTTCGCAGAATTGTGTTTGGGTAGATAATAAATCAGATTAATAAGATTAATTCTGGTTACATTTGTCATTATTGACCTTATATAAAG
>PNNU01000375.1 GCA_013824385.1 Anaerolinea sp. | reverse complement strand
GATGAGAGCAAACTCACCGGTGAATTTGGTGCTATGTTTACACTGCCAGTGCCGATTGTTGTCACCAAAGACAACTTCCAGGACGCTGTGGCAATTTGCGCGGACAAACCAGATGCTTACTTGTTGGACGGCATCATGACCAATCAAGAAGTTCTGGACACCTTCTTCGTCAAAGAAATGGGTGAAATGGAAGCCTTCACGATCGGCATCTCGAACCCATTCATCTCGAGCGAATACCGCACCCAGATGATTGCAGAGCTGATCGAAGTGAATAAAGAGTACATGGATCAGGGTATCACTACTGAGCTGGTAATCGAATCGGCAGACACAGATGTAGCCGGGCAGATTCAACAGCTGCAGAACCTGATCAACAAGGGTGTTGACGCGATTCTGGTAAATCCAGGAGACGTGAATGGATTGAACGCGACCCTTGAAGAGGCTGTCGCCAAGGGCATCATTGTGATCTCGGTGGACCAGGAGATTGGTGCCAAAGGCGTGTACAACGTGGGCATTGACCAGAAAGAATGGGCCAAGACCAGCGCGAAATGGCTGGCCGAGAAGTTGGGCGGCAAGGGCAACATCGTGCAGATTGAAGGCTTCCCCGGACATCCCGCGAATGTGGCGCGCATGAACGGCGTGGCAGAAGTATTGGCCGGTTATCCGGACATCAAAGTGCTGGCAACTGACACCGGCAAGTGGGACGAAGCCACCGGCCAGCAGGTGATGTCGAACTTCCTGGCATCCTTCCCGACCCTGGATGGGTACTGGACGCAGGATGGTATGGCGATTGGCGCGCTGCAGGCAGTCATGGCTGCCAACCCGGCGAAATACCCGGTGGTGGTGGGCGAAGGCCGCTGCCAGTTCATCAACCTGTGGGCAGAAGTATTGGAGACCAACCCCGACTTTGAGACCATCGCCGTGGCGAACCCGCCAGGAGTTTCCCCGACCGGTTTGCGCATTGCTGTCAATATGCTGATGGGCAAGCAGGTGGATGAGAGCAAACTCACCGGTGAATACGGCGCCATGTTCACCCTGCCGGTGCCGATTGTTGTTACCAAAGACAACTTCCAGGATGCTGTGGCGATTTGCGCGGACAAACCAGATGCTTACTTGTTGGACGGCATCATGACGGATAAAGAAGTACAACAATTCTTTAAATAGGCAAACAAAATGACGCTTTCTGCCCAAAATATTGTCAAGCGATACGGGGGCGTGGTTGCCCTCTCAGATGGAAACCTGGACATTTGTGCGGGTGAAGTCGTAGCGCTAATTGGGGCAAACGGAAGCGGAAAAAGCACGTTGAGTAAAGTCATCAATGGAGTAGTTGTCCTCGATGGAGGGCAACTACTCCTCGATGAGAAACCCGTGAATTTCTCTTCCCCTCAGGCTGCCAAAAAATTGGGCATCTCCACTGTTTTTCAGGAGTTGAGCCTGATTCCCCAAATGAGTGTTGCGGAAAATATTTGGCTGGCTCGCGAACCGTTAATGATTGGCGGAGTGGTCAATAAAAAAGCTGTCTGGAGCCAGACGGAAGAATTACTTTCATTATTTGAAGGAACATTCAAATCCAGATTATTACCAGACACAAAGGTGGGGTCGCTCCCGCCGGACGAAAAACAAATCATTGAAATCTTAAAAGCGGTTAGTTTTGATCCACGAATTCTGATATTGGATGAAGCTACTGCCAGCTTGGACAGCCGACAGGTGGAAAGGTTATTTGAGCTGGTTCAAAAATGGAAATTGGAAGGCAAAGCAATTGTCTTCATATCGCACCGCATGGAAGAAATCTTTCAAATCGCGGATCGCTATAGTGTTTTGCGCAACGGAAAAACCGTAGGCGCGGGCATGATGAGCGAAATTAATGAAAAAGACCTGGTTAACTTGATGATTGAAAAAGTCTCTGTATTTAACCATACCCGAAAGAGCCAGGCAACTGAAGAAGCGGCAAAAATGGAAGTTCATCTTCAAGTCGAAGATCTTAAGACGGATGTCTTAAAAGGTATCAGTCTCACCGTTCGAGAAGGAGAACTTTTAGGAATTGGTGGTTTGATGGGTCAGGGGCAGCGCGATTTGCTTCTGGCGTTGTTTGGCGATATTCCTCATACCGGGAGAATTAAGATCAAAGAAAAATCCGTCCATTTCCGGCACCCAAAAGACGCGATCAAGAACGATATTGCCCTTGTGCCGGGGGACCGCGCCAGAGAAGGGTTGTTATACATCCGGTCAATATTGGAAAACATGCTTCTTCCATCCTGGAGGGAATATGGATTTCCCTTAAAGATCCGAGCTGCTCAGAAAGACGCCACCCAGGTGTCATCCAGTTTGAGCCTGAAGATGTCTGGTCTGGATGCTCCCGTGAGCAGCCTTTCTGGAGGAAATGCCCAAAAGGTGGTGATTGGAAAATGGCTCAAACGTAAACCCCAATTAATGCTGTTGGACGATCCAACCAAGGGCGTGGACGTTGGCACAAAAGCGGAGTTTTACAATCTGCTGACTACGTTGTGCGAAGAGGGCAAAACAATCATCTTCTATTCCAGCGATGATGAAGAACTCATCGGCTTGTGTGATCGTGTTCTGGTAATGCACGATGGCATTATCCGGACTGAGTTGCGCGGTGAATCTTTGAACAAACAAAATCTAATTGCTGCCAGCCTGGGCTCGGTCAACGGGAGTAAACTATGAGACGATCACCTTGGGAATCCTGGTTAGCACGGTATCCGGCACTATTCGCGTTGATTTTTCTGGTGGTAGCCTTGATTGTGAATTTGATCTTACAGCCCAACTTGTTTGAAGGCGGCACTTTAAACAGCAATATGCGGGTTTTCTTGCCAATGATCATTCTGGCTGTTGGACAGGCAATTGTGATCTTGAGCGGCGGGATTGATATATCGGTTGGCGGAATTGTCTCCATTGTTAATGCAATTCTTGCCACCCAGGTAGGTTTGCAAGGCACGCCTGAAAAAATGTGGCAGTTTGTATTTCTTTCCCTTATGGTGGGTTTGGGAGCGGGGGCACTAAACGGTTTCTTTATTTCGGTACTGCGGCTTCAACCAATTATCACCACTTACGCGTCTGGTTTCTTGTTTGCAGGAATAGCGTTGTTTATCCTGCCGCAGCCGGGTGGTGGAATCCCCGCGGATATTTCCGCGCTTTATCGCACAACCCGCCCATTGGGGCTTCCACTGGCGTTTTATGTCATTGGAATATTGTTGCTGGCTTGGTTGTATTTGCGATCAACGCGATACGGCGGGTTTATTTATGCCGTTGGTGGGAAAGCGGATGCCGCTTATGAAACGGCGG
>PNNU01000374.1 GCA_013824385.1 Anaerolinea sp. | reverse complement strand
AGCGCGGTCAAACCAGCCACCAACACCATGATGCCGTAGATCCAGCTTGGTCCGCCTGCCAGCCCGGCCTCGAGCACAACTTCCTTGCTCCAGAAACCGTTCAAGATGGGAATGCCGCTGAGCGCCAGGGCGCCGATGATGAAGACCCATTTGACGAAAGGTAGATGCTTGCCGACGCCGCCCATTTTGGTCATATCACGAGTGCCAATCGAGTGGATCACGGCGCCTGCGCCTAAAAAGAGCAGTGCTTTAAAAATGGAGTGGCTGAACAAGTGGAATTGGCTGGCAAACACACTGCCCGCACCCACCGCGTAGACCATGTAACCCAATTGGCTGACGGTTGAATAAGCCAGCACCCGCTTGAGATCCGTGGAGGTGAGCGCCATAATGGCCGCGAGTAATGCTGAAAGCATACCCACGATCATTACTGCTTCTCGCCAGTAAGGCACATCCTTGAAAGCCGGGAAGAACCTGGCTAACAGGTACACACCTGCGTTAACCATCGTCGCCGCATGGATCAGCGCACTGATGGGGGAAGGTGCTTCCATGGCGTCAGGCAACCAGGTCTGGAATGGGAACTGCGCGGATTTGGCAGCCGCGGCAACTAAAAAGCCAAAAGCCAGAACGGCCATCATCCCTGCTGGAACGGCAGAAGTGTCGGCGATGAAAAGGCGAATGTCAAACGAACCGGTATAGGCATATAAGATCAGAGCACCCAACAGCAAGCCAACGCCACCAATGGAGGTGATGATCAAAGCCTTGATGCCGCCCCTTACTGCCTTGGGATCGTCATTGTGGAAGGCGATCAAAGCGTAAGAACACAACGCCGTGATCTCCCAGAAGAGAAACATAAGCATGATGTTGCTGGTGAGGACCAGACCCACCATGGCGCCGATGAAAAAGAGCACAAAGGCATAATACCTGCCGATTTGGCTTTCGCCCTTCATATAGCTGGTAGAGAAGATCACTGCCAGTGAACCGATCACGGTGGCGATAACGCTAAGGAAGACACCCAGGCCATCAGCAATGAAGGTGAAATCGCCAAAGTCTCCACCCATTTTGATGGTCAATCCGGCTTCACCTGTGGTGTTCCAGAGCATCAATACAGCTGCAGCGCCGGCTGCCACAGAAAAGAAGATCGAGATCCAATGCTGGGCTTTCTCGCGTTTGTCGCCGATCAGCCAGACCAGCAATGCGCCCAACCAGGGTAAACCAATGGAACATGCAATCAAGATTGAGATCATGGTTTACCTCTTCAACTTCGAAAGGGCTTTAAGGTCCAGGCTGCCGGTATGCAAACGAATTTGAACCGCCAACGACAGACCGATTACAGCCACAATAGTATCCGCCACGATCACAGTGATAGCCATGGTTTGGGCCAGGCTTTCATTTTGTTGGAGGTGTCCAGCTAACACGAAGGCCAGCACAACACCTTTCACAATCAACTGTAAGGCCACCACCACCTTGATCAGGTTGCGGGTGAAGAGCAGGCAGTAAAAACCGACTCCAGCCAGGGATACAATCGCAAGCAACACAATAAACGGGATGGGAAGGTTCATACTTTATCCTCCGCGACATGCGCATCCTTGGAATGCGAAAGCAAGCCGATCACACCCAACACACCTGCCAGGATTAAGACAGTTTGTAGCAGAAAATCCAGATAACGGTCCTGCCATAAGACACTGGCAGCAACCCCACTGGTTACATCCGGGAACTGAACGAATCCCAGGGAGCGGACGATGAAGAAGATCAGTAATCCGCAGGCCAGGACGATACTCGTCCACACCAACGGCAAAGGCAGCGCAGAGCGCAGCCCCATCACTTCTTCGCCAGCAATGTTGATGGCAAATACAAATAAAACGGTGACCAGTCCAGCGCCTACGCTTAACTCAATCACCGCGATTTGAGGCGCGCCCAGCAAAAAGAGCATGAGAGCCACCAAAGCGCTGGTAATTGCCAGCCAAATGGCGGAGATCAATAATCTTTTTGCTGAGATAGCCAGAATCGCGAATACTAGAATCCCCACAGCGATCAAGACATACCACATAGATTTCCTCCTCGCAGAGTTTTTGTTATTTCATTATTCGACTTCTTTTTATATCATTCAACGGGTCAAATGTCACGGGAGTGATGACTATTTATTACAAGCAATTATGACCGAAACGGAAATCTCCACAATTCGTCAATAATTCACGAATATTGACCTCTTGTTGTATCTTCAATAGTCATTATAATCAAACTCGTTTAATTTCTGGTAATAGGAGAAACACCCAAAGATGAAAATAGCTGTGCTGGCAAACATTAAAGAAGATGCACCCGTTTCACCCGACGATCCTCCCGGGCGTTGGGATGACCTTGACGACCTAAAAACCGTAGAAGCCACGCTCGAATCTCTGGCCGTCCTCGGACACGAAGCAAAGTATTTCCCCGGTGTAATTGATTCAATTGAAGATATAAAGGCTTTTGCCCCTGACCTCTGTTTCAATTCATCTGAAGGCCATCATGGTAATTCTCGTGAAGCACAGATGCCCGCGGTGTTGGATATGCTGTGTATTCCTTATACATGCGCTGGCGTACTCGGCATGATGCTCTCACATAACAAACACGTGGCCAAGAGCCAG
Source organism: Anaerolinea sp. (assembly GCA_013824385.1). The sequence continues at coordinate 685 of PNNU01000374.1, read as the reverse complement.
TTCAACCTGGCCGATCTACCTACCGCCCGTTACATGGTGGTGGATGACGCCAAAGACATCCCTGAAAGCAATCTGCGCTACCCCATGTTTGTGAAACCAGCGTTTGAAGGTTCATCCATAGGGATTAACGAGTCTGCTATCGTTAATAATTATGATGAGTTGGTCAAACAAGTTTCATGGGTCATCGACACCCTGCACACATTGGTTTTAGTGGAAGAATACATTGAAGGCCGTGAATTTACCATTGGCATTCTCGGTGATGAAGCTCTGCCAATTGTAGAAATCTTCTCTCCTACCGGTTATTATTCCAACTCGCAAAAAGAGGATTTCGCCAGCGAAGTTTACCGCGTCTGCCCTGCTCAACTCTCCTATATACAGACAAAAGAGTTCCAAGACCTCGCCCTGCGCGCCAAAAAAGTGCTTGCCCTTGAAGACGTCTGCCGCATGGACATGCGCATGGATAACGCCGGCAACCCGTACATTCTTGAGGTAAATCCCATCCCCTTGATGTATCCGGACCCCAAACAAGCTTCACTGATCTACGCCGCGGACGCAGCCGGTTACACCTACACGGATATCATCCGCAAGATCATCGAATCCGCCGCCAAACGTTGGCATCTTTCATAAGAATTACTCCTTTTATCTTGAGTGCAAGAATCGGATTTCTTCTTAAAGAAATCCGATT
>PNNU01000373.1 GCA_013824385.1 Anaerolinea sp. | reverse complement strand
CCTCGGGGTTTACACCCTGATCGGTAAATTAATGGGCAAAGAATTGCGCACAATTGCGGATCAGACGGCCAAACTGGCGCAAAAGGGTATTACTGAAGAGATATCCGGTCTGGTTGGCAATGCGCGGACATTGATTGAAGCGCTCAACGGAATGGTCAAGACCACTGCCGGGATTGGTATTTTACTTCTGCTGCTCGGGATCATTTTATTGGCTGCAGCATATGGTCTTGTATTGCAAATTAACTAAGCTTTTAAATCAAAGGTAAAGATCTCGGAAGGGAGCTGCCATGCAGGTGCTCGAATTGCGCAATACCCTGGGGACTCTTGATGCGACGGATTACGCATCCTGCCTAGTGAGATCGCTCAGAACGGATGAAAAAGTTTGGAACTTTTTGATTCAATCCGAAGGCGAACTCTCACAGAAAATCGCTAACCTGGCTGCAAGCCAAAAACTAAATCCCGGAACTCTGGGATTATTGGCTTTTAATCAGGATATGTTGAATACCAATTATCCAGATAGCCGGCTTCAAGTATCCCTTTTAGAAGACTGCATGGTCACTTTCGAGTCTTATTTACAGCAGCACAACCCTCCAGTATCACTTGAAGAAGCTGCAAAACTAGCACTCGTTCTGATAGAAAAAAGGAAAATTGCTCCAATTTGGCGAAATACACTGTTAGAGGTCGTCAACCGCATGCATCTCAATGAAGCCAAGACTTTGAAAAATCTTTGGGGAACTGCCCTGATAATCACGGTCAACCTGGTAAAAGATCAGGATGACTTGCTCTCTGATTTATTAAAATTACAAACTGCAGAACAAGGGATCGACATACTCACTTATTGTTTATTGAGCCTTCCAATCTCTGAATGTGAAAAAGCTGAAAAGCTGGGCAAATTGTTACAAGACCAGCCGGCAGCTATCATGGAAAAATCGCTCTATTTCTTGATTTCCATCAATGAAATAGAGCTTGCTCATGCAGCTGCCAAATTACTGGTTGGTAAGTATGCAATTGATGACACTTCAGAAAAACGATCCAAGGAATTGTTGGGCAACCCTGAAGAAGCTCTACAGCAATCCATGCTATATAAACAGATTGCCAGTGTGGCTCAGATCGCGGGTGAAACGGATCTCGCATCCAAACTGTTGGAGAAATCAAGCGTTATTCTGGATACCATTTCCACCGGGATCAAGGTGCAGAATCTTTCACTACTTGAGCAAACCGGAAACAAACTTGAATATTTGGATGTGGTACGCAAATACCAACTGGATCAAACCTACGATTCCGTGATGGCACAGGAATTAGCTAGCGTAGGTGTCTTTCCGCAGGGTGAAAATCACAATGAGCTGAAAAAACAACCCATCGCTGCTTTAAATCAGGCAAAAAAGATCCACTCCGCGGGCAACCCGGAACTGGCCAAATTGGAATGTGAAAAAGCTTTCAGCGGATCAGACGAAAGCACAATTGATTCCGCAGGAGATTTTACTCCTCAATTCAACCCCAATTGGAACCCTGGGGATATGGTGAACACCCTGTTAGATTTGGGTGCTAAATCTGAAGCCGTAAAATTGGCTAGTAAACTGTATTCAAAAAACCGCGCCAGCCTCAGTGCTTCACAGGCGAATGCCGAAACCTATTATCTTACTGGACGATTTACAGAAGCACTGCCGCTGTTCGAGTTTGCTGCATTTGCAGGAGTGAATTCTGCAGCCATGCTGCGAAAACTTGCCGATTGTTATACCCGGGCTGGAAACGCCGAAGCCAGCTATTCGGTGCGTAAGCAATTGACTGAAGTTGAAACCCCGGAACTATCGGATATGCTCCAATTTGCAAATGCTGCCATTAATGCAGGCAAATCTCAAGAAGTATTTGAGATCACTTCAAAAATAATTGAACAAGATCCCATGAACTCTGGGGCTTTGGCGATCAACGGCAAGGCTTATGCCATGTCTGGCAATCGCGAACTGGCATTGGAATATTTCAAGAAGGCCATTGATATTGGTTCTGATGACGCTGATCCCTGGCTTGGACTTTCTGATTTGCAAGTTAAAGGCGGCGAGTTTAGACAAGCAATTAAGACGCTGCGGCAGGGTCTATCAGCTATGCCGGGAAATCGCGAGATTAAACTCAGGCTGTCTGAACAGCTGATGGATAGCGGGTCCGCCTCGGAAGCATTGCCATTGCTCAATGACCTTGCCGATGAAAACCAGGATGCTTTCATAGGCGTTTTGCAAGCCGACGCGATGAAAACACTGGGTATGCCTGAATATGACGCTTTGGTCAATTCACTTTTTGTCAAGTTCCCAGACAATGAAGAAATTGCACAGGCTTACGCTGGTCAATTGATCAAAAACGGCAAACACTCTGAAGCGAAACTTGTCTTGCAGGGAAAAATGACTCAAACCAAGTACAACGCACCGGCAGCACTGACTTACGCTGAAGCGGTGGTTGGGATGGATGTTAAGTACTCAGGTGAACCCAAATCATTATCCTCTCAAGAGATGGAAAAAATTGAAACCATCGTAGACCGCTACTTGGAACAAGATTCAGATAATACTCACGCTCAATTGGTCAAAGCTGAATTAATGGTCAGCAAAGGAAATTATCCGCAGGCGTTTGAGCTCTATTCAAAATTACTCGAAAAACAATCCACGGTGGATAAATCCTTGTGGGAACGGATTCAAGCGGGCTTTGCCCAAACCTCGGCATTTTTGGGCAAGTTTGAAGTCGCTCTGGCTGCCATCAAACAAGCAGTGGATGCCCAACCGGAGTGGGCGGGATTGCGCAAGATCATGGCAACCATTTACGGTATGGCAGGTGAAGTAAATGATGCACTAGAACAGGCTGAACGCGTGTTGGATGTTGCTCCGCAAATTGTGGACAGTGCTTTATGGTTTGCTGATTTTGTTTCCGGCCTGGGAAAGAGTGATGTTGCCGAGGATAAATTGGCAATGATTCTTGAAACACAGACTAATGACCTGCAGCTGCAATTAAAACTAGTAGAAACCAAAATCAAAAATGGGAAAGCCGAAGAAGCCGCCCAATTATTGGAGACCCTCAAACCTGATTTGTCCGTGGAATCTTCAGAAATTGAACTGATTGCAGCTGCAAAGCTGTTTGATCAGATCGGTGATGTTGAAACAACTCGCAACTGCCTGGATTACAGATTCCAGGTCAGCAATTCAATGTCTGCGGGATTGGATTTGGCTGGATATGAATACATTCAAGGTCAATTTGACAAAGTTATTAAACACCTTGATAAATTAAGCAATCAAGCAGATCAATTGGGTCTGGTGCAATGTTTGAAAGCGG
>PNNU01000372.1 GCA_013824385.1 Anaerolinea sp. | reverse complement strand
TTCATTGCCGGCGTGTTTGGGATGAATTTTGTAAAAATTCCCATTGCCGCACACCCCATCGGTTTCTATATCTGTTGTGCCGGTATGTTGGTGATTGGCCTTGCCATGTTAGCCTATTTCAAATGGCGAAAATGGTTCTAATCTGATTAACAATCGAGGAAAAAAATGGTAAAAATCATCGCTGATAGTTGCTGCGATCTAAGTCCTGATTTAATCACGCGATATGATATTGAGATTATTCCTCTCAGCGTATTTATCAACAATCAGAATTATTTGGATGGTATTGAGCTTTCTCCTGAAGAGCTTTTCGAAGCGGTTAAAATCTCTGGCGAACTGCCAAAAACGTCTGCCCCATCGGTGGCTGCCTTCGCAAAAATATTTGAAAAATACCCTGAATTTATTTATATCAGCATCAGTTCGAAATTATCCGCCAGTTATCAAAGCGCGGCTATCGCGCTTGAATCCGTACCAAATGTCAAAGGATCACTAATTGATTCACTCAACCTTTCCACGGGGATAGGACTGCTGGTTTTAAAAGCCGCGGAAAAGGCTCAACAGGGTAAGCCACTTGAAGAAATTACAACCGCAGTAAAAGCGATCATTCCAACCGTGAATTCGTCCTTTGTCATCGACACATTGGATTATCTCTACATGGGCGGACGCTGTTCCTCGATGGAGCACGTGATCGGCAGCCTCCTCAAAATTCGTCCGGTCATTGAAGTACGCAAGGATGGAACTCTGGGAGTGCGTGAAAAAGTCAGCGGCAGCCGCAAGAAAGGTCTGAATGCCTTGCTTGAGAACTTCGCCAAACACAAAGAGGCAATTGATCCGTCTCGTGTTTTTATCACGCACACAGTTTGCCTTGAAGATGCACTCTATCTAAAATCTGAACTCGAAAAGATGATGGAAATCAAAGAAATCTGCATCACGGATGCCGGAGCCACCATTTCGAGCCACTGCGGTCCCAATACCATCGGAATTCTCTTCCTCACCCAATAGACAAAAAATAAGAACCCCGTTTATGATTACAATGAGGTTCTTTTGAATTATGAAGATATTATTAGATCAACCCTATTTCTTTGCCAACTTTTTCAAAGATTTCCAACACCTTATCCATCTGGGCATCGGTATGGGTTGCCATATAGCTGGTGCGCAACAGTTGATGGCCGGCGTTGACTGCTGGTGAAATGACCGGGTTCACAAATACCCCGTTATCAAAAAGCATTTTCCAGAAGAGGAAGGTCTTTGCGTCATCGCCAATGATAATGGGCACGACGGGCGTGGTGGAATCGCCGATGTTGAATCCAAGCGCTTTAAATCCTTTGCGCATCTTGTCAGCCACTGCAATCACGCGTGCAGCGCGTTCCGGTTCTTCACGCATGACCTGTAGTGAAGCCAACGCAGCGGCCGCATTTGAGGGTGGAATGCTGGCACTGAAGATCAAAGCCCGGGCTGAATGTTGAATGTAATGAATGGTGTTTTCGTCCCCGGCAATGAAACCGCCCAGAGAAGCAAAAGATTTGCTGAAGGTGGACATGATCAGGTCAACTTGATCGGTGACGCCTAAATGCGCGCAGGTGCCGTGGCCGCCGCCTAAAACGCCCATCCCGTGTGCATCGTCAATCATCAAACGGGCACCGTGTTTCTTGGCGGCTTTGGCAATATCAGCAATAGGAGCCAGGTCGCCTTCCATACTGAACATACCGTCCACCACAATGAGCTTGCCGGCTGAGTCAGGGATGGAAGCGAGTACCTTTTCGAGATGTTCCATATCATTATGGCGATAGCGTTCAATTTTGCCGTAGCCCAGGCGGGCGCCATCCACTATGGATGCGTGATCGTCTTTATCCAGAATTACCACGTCATCACGCCCGATTAAAGCACTAACTGTGCCCAAATTCGTTTGCATGCCTGTTGAAAAAACCAGGGAAGCTTCTTTTCCAACCCAGGCAGCCAGTTCTTTTTCGAGTTGTACATGCAATGCCAGGGTGCCATTAAGAAATCTTGATCCGGTACAGCTGGTTCCGTAGCGTTTAATGGCTTCAATGGCCGCTTCACGCACTTTTGGGTGGGTGGTCAATCCAAGATAATTGTTGGAACCGCACATAATCAGGCGTTTGCCCTGATAGATGACTTCCGTCCCCTCGTTTTCATTTAGAGCAATAAAATAAGGATAAATGCCCGAGGCCATTGCCTCTTTTGCTGTAGTGTAATTTCTGCACTTTTCAAATAAATCCATGTGAACCTCCAAATAATTAGGGTTGAAAAAATGGCCCAAAATAACATAATAGTTAACACACAAAAATCAAGTTGGTTATGAATTGGCTGAAATTTTAATAATTAATCGAGGCTTACCCTCCTCCCCGCCAGGTAAGAGCTATGCTATGATTAACCTACTCTACTTAAGGACAAAAAATATGGAATGGTTTGGTGGAATTGAAGCCGGGGGTACCAAGTTTAACTGTATTATCGCCCAGGATCCTGATCATATTCTCGAAGAAAGAACAATTCAAACCCTGACACCTGATGTCACCATCCCTGAAGTGATACGTTTCTTCAAGGAAAGTGAAATCAAGCACGGTATTGACCTGAAAGCCATGGGAGTCGCTTGTTTTGGCCCCGTCAACCTGGACTCAAACGATCCGAACTATGGCAGCATCACCTCCACTCCCAAGGTGCAGTGGCAAAACACACACTTGCTGGCTCAACTAAAAACTGCTTTTGACATCCCCTACGGTTTTGATACGGATGTGAATGGCGCTGCCTTGGGCGAAGGCAAATGGGGTGCCGGCCAGGGATTGAATGATTTTCTTTACGTCACCATCGGTACAGGCATTGGTGGCGGTGTGATCTGCAACGGGCTGCCCGTTCACGGATTGATCCACCCCGAATTGGGGCATTTGCTTATGAAACGCGATATTTCAAGAGACCCCTATCCCGGACGCTGCCCATTTCACGGTGACTGTTTGGAGGGATTGGCCAGCGGACCCGCCATGACCGAACGCTGGGGAATTTCTACCCACGAAATGGACTCAGATCATCCCGCCTGGGACCTTGAAGCCCTCTACATCGGCCAGGCAGTTCACAATTGGGTGGTTTCTTATTCTCCCAAACGGATCATCCTTGGCGGCGGCGTGATGAAAAAGCCAGGGCTGCTCGAAAAAATCCGTCTGGTGGCGCGTGATTCATTGAATGGATACGTCGATTCAGAGCTTATTAAAAAAGTGAATGAATCTTTTATTGTCGCACCGCAATTAGGAGATCGTGCAGGTTCAATGGGCGCCATCACTCTGGCAGCCCTTGCAGCATCATCCAGATAATCACACCGGAGGTC
>PNNU01000371.1 GCA_013824385.1 Anaerolinea sp. | reverse complement strand
CATCACCGGAATCGGTGGCAAATCAGGCAGCGGTACCCGCTTTATCTGAGTAAGCCTGTATAACAGCCGCCAGAGAGCGGGCAGGTTCAGCCAACGTACGCACCAATTTGGACGCAGGGGCTGAGATGGTGCCGAGTAAAGTGGCACGCATAACTGGAAGCGGTGGGAGTTCAGCAAGTGCTTTGATCTGTTGAATCGAGATCAATTCTTTGCCGAGGTAGCCGCCCTTCACTTTTGTGGTTTCTGAACCTTTGGTTGCATCAATGAAGGTTTTTGCCAGAGCAGGGGCATCATTGAATGCAAAACCAACCAATGAAGTCTCTTCAAAAAATGATGCTTCGGCATATCCTTGTGAGACCAGGGCGCGTTTGAACAGGGTATTCTTTACGAGATGGACTTCGCTGTTGCTCTCACGAACTTTGGCACGAAAGGCATCAATCTCTTTCATAGTCATCGATTTGTAAGTCAACACAACAATAGCCTGACTTTCGCTCAACCACTTCTCATATTGGGCGGTAATTTCGCCCTTTTCTTTCTTTGTAAAGGCCAATGAAAAATTCCTCCTTCCCGTAAAGATAAATAAAAAAGTCTTTGTCTGGTTTTGCCAGGCAAAGACTTTTTTCGATACCCTGATAATCAGGGGAATAAATCGAATTTGGAGTCTCCACCTCGGCGGGATATTAAGCCCTTTCGGGCACCAGCTTTCTTCGGTGAAACGTTGAAGGTAGCCCTTCAACAGTGAAGATTATACCACTATTCTTCCATCGAGATGGTGACTGCCTGCAGGGGATCAACCTTGAGGCCGGGTCCCATGGTGGCAGCAACAGAGATCTTGCGGATGTAAGTACCTTTGGCGCCGGTGGGACGAGCCTTCTTGATGGCTTCCATTAAGGCGGCGAAGTTTTCGAACAATTTTTCGGCCGGGAATGAGGCTTTGCCAATGGCTACGTGAATATTGGCGGTCTTATCAAGTCTGAATTCCACACGCCCAGCTTTGGCTTCGTTGATCACGCGGGGCAGATCTTCTGCTGCGCAAACGGTGCCTGCTTTGGGGTTCGGCATCAAAGAACGGGGACCCAAGACACGACCCAATTTACCAACTTTGGCCATCATATCGGGGGTGGCGATGGTGACATCGAAATCTGTCCAACCGGCGGCGATCTTGTTGATCATTTCGTCGGTATCGGCCACATAATCGGCTCCACCTTCTTGCGCTTTGGTGGCGGCTTCACCCTGGGCGAAGACCAACACACGAACAGTTTTGCCCAAGCCATTGGGCAGAACAACTACATCACGCACCTGTTGGTCGGCCTGGCGTGGATCGAGACCCATGCGCAGGTGAACTTCAATGGAGGCGTCAAATTTTGCATAAGAGGTTTCTTTTGCCAGTGAGACTGCTTCTTTTGGTGAATAAGTTGTATCAACGTTCACCTTGGCGAGAGCCGCCATATATTTCTTACCGTGTTTCGCCATTTTCTCTCCTTCGTGGTAATAGCGGGTGACAGTATCACCCTCCCACAAACTTATTTCTCGACGACCGTTAAGCCCATGTTGCGGGCGGTGCCTTCAATTTGGCGCATGGCGCCGTCCAGATCAATCGCATTCATGTCTTTCATTTTTTGTTCTGCGATATCACGGATTTGGGCCTTGGTGACCTTGCCAACCTTCTCGCGATTGGGGATGGCAGATCCACTCGCCACACCGGCAGCCTTCTTGAGAAGGATGGAGGCGGGGGACGATTTCAAGACGAAAGTGAAAGATCCATCGGTGTAAACGGTAATTTCGGCAGGAATGATCTCACCAGCTTTTTGCTGCGTTCGAGCATTGTACTCTTTGCAGAAAGCCATGATATTGATGCCGTGTCCGGCTAATGCAGGACCAATAGGGGGTGCAGGATTGGCCTTACCGGCCGTAATCTGCAGACGAACAATTGCTTTAAATTTCTTTGCCACTTTTTCTCTCCTTGGTGGTTATAGCGGGTGATAGGGGAGCACCCTCCCACAAATACGCCTAAAAGGCGTTACTACGCTTTTTCGACTTGCAAGAAATCCAATTCAACGGGGGTTTCACGGCCGAAGAAGTTGACCATGACCCGAACTTTGGTTCTTTCCATATCGATCTCGGATACCTGTCCGCGGAAGTCGTTGAAGGGGCCATCCACAATGCGAACGCGTTCGCCGACTTTGAAGGAGACCTTCACAAGCGGGGCTTCAGCTTCCATACGGCGCAGAATTTGCTGCACCTCTTCAGGGCGCAGGGCAGTAGGATCATTGCCCATGCCAACAAAGCCGGTCACACCCGGGGTGTTGCGAACCACGTACCACGATTCCTCAGAGAGGATCATGTTCACCAGCACGTAGCCGGGGAATACATGGCGCTCAACAGTACGGCGCTTTCCGTCTTTGACTTCTATCTCTTCCTGGGTGGGGATAACTACATCGTAAATTTTGTCTTTCATCCCCATGGTTTCAATACGTTGCTCAAGGTTATAACGCACCTTGTTTTCATAACCAGAATAGCAGTGAATCACGAACCACGCTCGTTCAGAACCTGCTGCAGAAATACTTTCAGGGACTTCAACCGGGGCTGAGTCCTTGAACATTTCAACAGGTTCCAGTGAATCAATCAGAGGCGCGTTGATTTCACTGGGTACGTTCTCTTCTATAGGAGAAGTCCCATCCAGTTCGTCATTTTCAAATTCTTCTCGCGCGTCCATCTTTCACCAAACCTCACTGCATTGCAGCAGAAGCTATCCGACAATCCATCCAATAAGTTTCGTAAAACCAAAATCAAGGCCACCCAACAAAGCACCCATGATCACAATTACCATGATCACAATCTTTGTTAGACGCCAGGCTTCATGGGGTGTAGGCCAATTGACTTTTTTGAGTTCACCAATGGTCTCACGCCACCACTTCTGGATCTTATTCTCTTTATTTGCTTTTACAATTTTATCGGCCACGGCTACTCCTATTATTGAGTGCTAAAGCGCCGCCACTTAGACGGCGCCAACTTTCTGGCAGGCCAGGCAAGAATCGAACTCGCAACCTCCTGTTTTGGAGACAGGCACTCTGCCAAATTGAGCTACTGGCCTGTATCGGGCAAGGGATTTATGATCGCCTTGCCCGGTTTTCAACAGACTACTTTGTTTCGCGGTGTGTTGTGTGCTTGTGGCACCGCTTGCAATATTTCTGGATTTCCATTCGGCCTGGATCGTTGCGGCGATTCTTCTCGGAGGTATAGTTGCGCTCCTTGCAGTCATTGCACGCAAAGGTGATTACCGGACGAACATCTTTCTTTTTTGAGGCCATGCTAACTCCATACAGTCATTCGAGCTGACTGACGCTTCTTTACTTAGG
>PNNU01000370.1 GCA_013824385.1 Anaerolinea sp. | reverse complement strand
ATTATGAAATAGTAAAATGCGTATAGTGATAGGCGATTTTTCCATCTTTGATTCCGAGGGTATCGCTGCCGTCATACACGTGCCCGCGAGGTGAATCACAAGTCCAGGTGAAATGACGGGTTTCGCCATTATTGGTTTGACTGGTGACTCTGTAAACACCGTCATTCAAATTATTTAACATCAGCAGCGCATAGAAGTGGCAAATATTTCCTTTGCCTTGAATTGTGCTTTCTGAAGAGACGTGAACTGCATCTTCTGTATAAAGATCCAGGGCTTTGTTGTAATCCATGCTATTCATCATAGCCATGAATTTATCAAGAATATCTGTACTTTGGGGAGGGGGTTGATTGGGAGCCGGCCATGAATAATTGGCAACCTGGTTCCAAATATCTGGTAATAAAGTGCGTGAATCATCCCATGAATACATATTCGCGGCGGTACAGCCCAAAGATTTGGCACAATCGAGAAAGTCTTTGACTTCACCGGCGGTTGGCTGCCAGCCTGATTCACGGAAAGCTGGTCCTGTGGGGATTACGGGCTTTGCAGAATTAATGGCTCTAAATTCAGTAAAAGATTTTTTCAGATCATAAACAGGGTTATGCGCTTGCATCCAGTAAACCTGTGGCATGCTGTAATCACAATACTGCATAAATGCAGCATATGGAAAGTTCCCATGGTAAGAAGGCCAGCGAAAAGTACTGAGAGCGATGGGAGTATTTGGGAGACCATTGCGAACCTGGGCCATGAATGAACGTGCAACCGCATCACGGCCTGCCAGTGTATATTCGCTTTCGGCATCCACCACATAACCGTCAAGGTTATATTTTCTGGATTGAGATATAGCGATGGCAGCTTCACCACCTGGGTTATAACCATAGACATAATGCCATCCCCATACCAGAATACCTTTGGCACGCAATGCATCCACAACAGGAGGAATCAGGTCAGCACCTGTAGTCTTGTTGACGTTATATGCATAAGAACTGTCGGCAATCTTAATGAGGACATGTGAAAAACCGCAATTATAGGCTACATCGGCGATCGCCTGGGCGTTTCCACCCTCACACTGGGGAATTTTCCAAATCCACGTACCTTTTCCTTGAAGTGCCATATCTCATCCTCCGTTTTTGCGCATCACTTGATCATTAGATAGTCAACGATCCTTCAAGATCAAGTGTTTTAGCAACCTCGCGCATGGCGAGAATCACATTTGAGCAATGTTCCCATAAAGGAACTCCAAATTCCAAAGCCCCGCGTTCCATTTCTTCACGATTGGCTCCGGCAGCGAACGCCTTGTCTTTCCATTTCTTTTTTACTGAACTGGCTTCGAGATCGTAAAGTGATTTTGAAGGTCTTACCAAAGCCACTGCAGTGATCAACCCTGTAATCTCATCGCAAGCATACAACCCTTTTTGAAGCAGTGTCTCACGTGGAAGATCGAGGTGATCTCCATGGCTTAGTATGGCCTGAACGATCTCTTCAGATACACCCCTCTCACGCAGCATGGGAGCCCCTGCAAGGGGATGATCTTGATAAGTGGGGTGAATTTCCCAATCGAAGTCATGCAAGATACCGGTTATTCCCCAAATATCTTCCGGTTGATCCAATTTACGAGCATAGTAACGCATGGCAGCTTCAACAGAAAGCATGTGTTTGATTAATTGTTGACTTTTGACATATTGATTAACGATGGCGAGTGCTTCTTCACGTGTTGTCATAATTATTAATTCTCACTGGGAAAAATGGGTTCAGGATCGCCCAAAACGGGCAACGGATGGCTAAACCAGACTTGCCATAAAGCAACTGTTGTTGCCGGCAGTTCTCTGGTATTCCACACAAGTCTTGAGTATTTACGATAATAACGGAGGTCAGCACTTGCCCCTGAAGACTTCAAACCAACACCGTTGCAAGTGAAAAGCGCGCGGGGTTGATGGTAGCGTTGAGTAACAAGAATAGCTTCTTTTACTCCAAAAATGTGGAGCGCACGATAACAAGTATCGTAAGTTCGGCGTCCGGCATAATCAAGGACGATATCTTCTTGAGGGACGCCAAGCGAAATGGCGAAGGCTTGCATTGCGCCAGGTTCGTTATAATCGACAAAACGATTATCACCGCTCATTAGAAGCTTTTCGACCTTTCCTGTTTTATATAACTGCACAGCAGTCTCCACTCGATCTTGTAATACCGGGGAGGGCGATCCATCACGCTGTAAACCAGCGCCAAAAACAATTGCCACTTTGGCTGTTTTGGATGATTCCACTGTATTGATCTTTCCAATCGTCAAAATTTCGGTGAGCAAACGCGGAAGCCCAAAGACAATCAGAAAAGCAATGACTAACCAAAACAATAGTCGAATCAACATTTTTATACTCTTTTTTAACATAGCAAGATTTGTACCAATTTGGCTTTCCATAGGATAGAGAGGGGATTGATTTTACCCCTATCGCTGTTTAAGATATATTTTCTATATGCGCATAGTCCAGGAATTTGATCCGTACTTGGATTCCACCAGATCGTGAGCCAAAGCCATTTCCTCCAATGATGGTTGTTCCAGAATGAAAGAAATTTCAAATTCCGAAGAAAAACTTTGGATGACGGCATCGGCAGCATCTTGCCATGAGATGATGCTCCCGGCAGCGGTTTCGAGGGTAGTTGCTTGTGCCAGGGTTTTTTTTGCGGCTGTTTCTCTGTCCGACTCGGTGGGGTAGGCAAGTACCCTGGTAATCCTGGAGAGGTCTCCGCAAAGAGGAAGAGAACCGTGTTGCAATACCCCGCCCAGTTTTCTTGCCTGTGCAGATCCTATCAATTTTTTACCATTCCAGGTTATCTCGTAATCAGAAGGGGTTTGAAAGCAGACAGGCTCTTTATTGGAGTGATCGTGAGGCAGATCGATTTTGTTTTTTGCAGAGGTAAGAGTTCCTAATAATTGCAGGGCTTTTTGCAAGGCACGTGAGATCCTTTGATAGCTTTCAAGCAGTGTTCCAGCGACCAATGGTTCTTCCAGGGATGCGGTGATCGAATAAGTGAGCTCGTCCGTATGCAGAATGGCTTTACCACCGGTTGGTCTGCGCACCAACTGCCAGTTGTGTTTGGCCAATTCGGCTTGATCCACGTCAGAGACCGGCTGTGCGTATCCAAGGGATAAAGAGGGTACTTCCCATGAATATAGACGCAGTGTTGGGAGAGCTTTCTTCTGAGCAACTGTTGAGAGAAGAGATTCATCCAGAGCCATGTTGAAAGCCGCAGATAAGGGGTGTGTTTTAAGGAGACGCCAGGTATTTGAGGTTTTGTTACTTGATGATTCTGTTAGAGAAGACATTCAAAAATTATAAAGCAAAAATCTTGAAATATGGGTGACCTAAAACACTTGTTGATTTTACAGGAT
>PNNU01000369.1 GCA_013824385.1 Anaerolinea sp. | reverse complement strand
CCCTCCTCTGCGTTGGATGTGACATCCCAAAAAATGGTCATCAAAATGCTGCGCTACATGATGGAGAAGGGTTATGTAAAAGCGATGATCTTCATCACTCATGAACTTCCTCTGCTTTACAATGTCACTGATGACATCTTGGTTATGTATGCTGGACAGATTGTTGAAAAAGGAAGTGCCAAGCAGACCGTGTTTGATCCCATTCATCCGTATGCAAAAGGGCTGATGGGCTCCATCATTGTTCCAGAAAGCGGTCTGAAAGACACGAAATTAACTGCGATTCCTGGAACGCCTCCCAACTTGAAAAAGCCGCCCGAAGGCTGCCGGTTTGCTGAACGCTGCAGATACGTAACCCCGGAGTGCAAGAGATACCCGGTGGATATGCAATTTGTTGAAGGTGATCGTTCTTACCGGTGTATCTTTTCAGAAGAGCATCTGAGAAAGGCATATCAAAATGGCTGAGAAAAAATCATGCCTTAAGGGAGTTGGTCTTACCAAGGTCTTCGGTCTGGGCCGAAATAAAAACATGGCCGTTGACCACGTGGATTTTGATTTTGCTGAAGGTGAAATCGTCTCAATTGTGGGCGAATCTGGCAGCGGAAAAACCACTTTGGCAAAAATGCTTCTTGGTCTGATCAATACGACAGAGGGTGATATCTATTTCCAAGGCACCAAACGGGATATTCGATCTCAAAAGAAGAAGAGAGAGTATTGGACAAATATTCAAGCCATCTTCCAGGATCCCTTTTCTTCATACAATATCTTCAATAAAATTGATGCCTTATTCATGGATTGCATTAATATGCGCGGAGGTAAACATCTTCCGCATGAAAAAAAGATCGAAATGATGACCGAGGCATGCAGCTTTGTGAACTTGAAGTTCGCGGAATTAACCAACAAGTATCCGTTTGAACTTTCGGGTGGGCAGATGCAGCGTCTGATGATCGCCCGTATCTTTTTACTGAAACCAAAAATCCTTTTGGCTGATGAACCGACATCCATGATCGATGCCTGTTCTCGTGCGACCATTCTGGATATGCTGCTAAAGCTGCGCAACGATACCGGCATGACCATTATTTTCATTACCCATGATATTGGTCTGGCATATTTTGTTTCAGACAAAGTGTTCATCATGGAACGTGGTAAATTTGTTGAAAGCGGAACCGCCGATGAGGTAATCCTGCGTCCAAAGGAAGCATACACCAGACGCTTGCTTAACGACGTTCCGAAGATCCATGAAGAATGGGATCTTTCAACAGTGGACATAAAAGCAAATTAATTCAAGGAAAGAAAATCTTCGAAACCGAAGGTTTTCTTTCACGAGAAACGAACGACTAAAGGAAGCCATTGGCTTCCTTTAGTCGGCTCCTCTTCGCAACCGGTTGCATAAAACAGGATTATTGACAGTGACACTTTGGAAGATTGAAAAACAACGCACGGAAAATAATTACTTACTTTGTTGGCGAGTAATTGCATTTGGATTAGAGAACATTAGGCTTGCCATTTAATAGGGCAAGCTTTTATTTTGTATTAAGGAAAGTTGTTTAGTAAGTTGTATAGTTTAACCAGAATCAAAAAATATAAAATCAGGAAAACGGGAAACGATTTATGAAAATTCAGTCATTATCAGGAAAATGGAAGTTCCGACAGTCAAATTCACAAGAATGGCTCTCTGCAACGGTTCCGGGCGGCGTGCATACTGATTTATTGGCATTGGGTCGTATTCCTGATCCTTTTGTTGGGGATAATGAGAAAAAAGTTCAGTGGGTCGCTGAAAGTGACTGGGAATATAGCTCTGAGTTCAGCGTTGATGCAGATGTATTTAACAAACCCCACCTCTTCTTGGTGTGCGACGGACTTGATACTCTTGCAACCCTCACGGTGAATGGCCAACTATTGGGTAAAACGAATAACATGTTCAGGCAATACCGCTGGGATGTGAAAGCATTGCTGAAAACTGGCAAGAATGAACTGCTTGTGGCGTTTGATTCTCCAGTACGATACGGCGCTGAACAGCAAGAAAAACGATACCTGCCGGGTGTCACTCAGGCCATCCCGGGCGGACCGCATATACGCAAGGCTCCCTGCCATTTCGGCTGGGACTGGGGCCCGCAACTGCCTCCCATCGGCATATGGAAGGATATTCGTCTGGAAGGTTATGAATCTGTGCGCATCGAAGAGGTGCACCTCAGACAACAACATACCAACGGTAAAGTGACTGTCACGGCAGAAGTGACCCTTCAAACATGGGAAAAAGCAGACACTCAAGCCATGCTCAGACTGATCGCTCCAGACGGTAAAGAGTTTGAAACTTCTGCAGAAGTAAAAAACAATAAAGTGATGCTGAGCGTGGATGCAAACAATCCACAGTTGTGGTGGCCGAATGGATACGGCGCTCAACCGCTTTACCAGGTCAGTGTTGAGGTTTCACATGGTTCAACACTGCTCGATTATAAAAAATATCAATTGGGCTTGCGGACTATTGAATTACGCCAGAAACCGGACGAATGGGGCAAGTCTTTTACCTTTGTGGTGAATGATCTGCCTGTGTTCGCCAAAGGGTCTGACTGGATCCCCGCAGACTCCTTCCCGACCCGCATCTCTGATGCATACATGGAAGGCTTAATCCGCGACGCGGCACTGACTCATCAGAATATGCTGCGAGTTTGGGGCGGCGGATTCTATGAGGAAGAACGGTTCTACGATCTGTGCGACCGCTATGGCATTTTGGTCTGGCAGGATTTTGTGTACGCCTGCAGTGTATATCCGCTTGACGAAGCTGAATTCCTTGAAAATGTACGCATCGAATCCATTGAAAATATACGCCGTTTGCGCCACCGCGCCAGCCTGGCATTATGGTGCGGTAACAACGAGATGGAATGGGGCTGGGTCGAATGGGGTTGGAATCAACCAGAAGTGCAAGCATTTAAAGAACCGTATGATCGTTTCTTCCACCATACACTGCTCGAATGGTGTAAGCAAGAAGACCCCGATAACGCTTATTGGCCGAGTTCTCCATCATCTGACACTCCTTTCATAGACCCGAACGGTCAGAAACAGGGCGACGCCCATTATTGGGATGTCTGGCACGGACGTAAACCCTTCACCGCTTACCGTTCCCAATATCCGCGCTTCATGAGCGAGTTCGGTTTCCAGGCTTTACCTCCGCTTGCCACAATCAAGACGTATGCTGAAGAAGCCGATTGGAACATGACTTCTTACATCATGGAACGCCATCAGAAAAATGACAATGGAAACCAATTAATGGTCGCCCAAATGTTGGATACCTTCCGCCTGCCCAAAGATTTTGAATCCCTGGTTTATTTGAGCCTGGTGCTTCAGGCCGAAGGCATCCGCTACGGCGTGGAACACTGGCGCAGAAACAC
>PNNU01000368.1 GCA_013824385.1 Anaerolinea sp. | reverse complement strand
ATCTTATCCATGCCATGGCCGAATTTACTCAGGGCTTTCGGCCAGGGTATCGGTTCTTTATCTGACAACGGAAGCACCATGGCTCCTAAAACAGCTGCATTATCTATGGACAAAATTCCTTCCAAAAAAATCAATTGAATAATGATGACAACAAATGACCAATCCATATTTTGTTCCTCCAGTGACTTTAAAACACGCATCCCGCTACTTGATGTAACGAGGATGGTTTTGAGTCGAATTCTTTACATTTTGTCATTAGATAATACAACTTTTTTACGTTCAAAAACATGGAATGGTGTCACGTATCGGAAAAGAAAGGACGAATTGCATATTTTAAGTTAACCAATTTGTAATTCAGATATTCCACAAATATCCGACAATGATTTTAAGTACAATTAAATTGGCCGTTCAAGGATGAACGCCAAAAATGTTCAAGGATGGACATAATGAGTGATACGATTGAAAGTAATATCACAGATATTCGTATGGCTTATCGTTTAATGTTGCACTCCAGAATCACCGAAGCCCGGCAAAGTGGGGATAAAACTGCCGAAAAAGCTGCCACTTCTGAATTGGAAAAAGACGATGTGCAAATCAGTGAAGCCGGAAAGTCAGCGCAAACATCAAATGTGACCGCAGCCGGCGTTTTGCCTGATATGAATGTGGATATTCGTTTGGCTGATCTATTTAAAAAGATCTATGGACCCAAGGAACAACCACAAAAATCTGCTCAAGCACAAGTGATTGAATTTTTTCAAAAAATTGAGACAGAAGCCACTCTGACTTATTTTGATTTAGAAAAAGTAGAAGGTTTGGTGGTCAGAAATCAAAACCTGGCTGAGACTGACCGCTATCGGTTTGAGTTCGTTAATGGGTCGACTCTGAAAATCACAGACAAATGGAGCAGTAAAAGCACAACAATCTGGGGCGACCCACACGTGGATACTTCCGACCAGGAGGGAGATAATAACGGTGATTTTAAAGACCTTTCTGGAAGCGATAAATACACAACCTTCATGCTTTCAGACAACACTCGCATTACCTTCACTGCTCGCGACAATGGAATTATCGAACAAGTGGATATTTTCAACGGTAATCAACACCTTGCGGGAATAGGCGCAGGTTCCTCGAGCTGGGATGAAAAAAACGGTCTTTTCGCACAATCTGTCACAAATGACGCCTTTTCTGCCTTAAGTTCAGTACCAGTAGGTGATGTGGTATATGCCGGCGGCGATGGCAACGATTGGTTTGATGCAGAGAGGAATCTGATTTGGGGTAAAACCACGGATCCAAGTGTCATCAGCAGACCTTCAGGCTACATTGAATTCACTTATAATCAACGTATTTCTCAACAGATATCCATTTTGCAGGTTGATCAACAGGTCTGAATCTATGAAACTATCAGCCTGGCCGGAGGTTTCACTTCATCTTGATGAATAACCTCCGGCTTTTTTTGTATATATTGCTAATTATTTATATCTATTTAGTCTAGATTTATAAAGATTTTATGGTAACAACTGAAAGAGTCAATACAATAAAAATAGATAAATAGCGGTTTTTATAGTCATCGTTCATGCCTGCCCCATTTATCTCAATTTATTGACCCCCTGCATTTCGGTGGGGCATATTATCGGCTTTTATTTCTGGAGATTTCAAATGAGTATGGATAAAAAAGGTCATCGACGATTTTGGACGGATTGGCGAATCGGGGGAAAAGTAATTAGTGTCGTTCTGGCAATTTCATTAATAAGCGTAATCGTTTTACTATCAGTCAACTATTTCACTAATGTCAGAGAAACCAATCGGACGGCAGGCGAACAACTTTTAGTCTTGGGAGACGAAGTTATTTTACGGGCTTCAGACCAGGTGTTTGGCGAGGTGACGGTTCTTGAAACACTTGCTTTATCTCCCAACCTCATTGATGCGGTCAGGCAAGCGAATTTGGATCGAGCCGCATTAGGCGAAACTGAAATCAAAGCATTGGACCAAGCCTGGATTGATAAAAATCCCAGCATGGATACAACAATAAATGAAATAAAATCCAACGAATTAACAGCATATCTTAAAAGATTTATTACGGCGAATCCTCAAGAAGTTGAGGTTTTTGTAACTGATAAAAAAGGTCTTAATATCGCCATGACAGATCGCACCAGTGATTTTTGGCAAGGTGATGAAGGCTGGTGGAGCTCTGCCTACGCGGATGGAAAAGGAAGTTCATATATTGCTGCAGTCGAGTTTGATGAAAGCACCAAAGCCTATGCAATGAATATTGGAGTTCCTGTTTATGATCCCCAATCTAATAAAGTTATCGGCATCGTACGCGGAACTCTGGATGTTTCATCACTCATTCAAACTTTGGGAACCGTAAAAGTTGGTGAGACGGGCAATGCCACATTAATCGATGCGGACGGAAATATCCTCTTTAACAAAGACCCTGCTTTAATCATGAAACCTGCGACGCCAGAAATTATGGCATTGTTTGGAACAGGAAAGAGTGGTTGGACCAAGGGAACTGATCTGCAGGGTAATGCCTCAATCCTGGCATACAGCCAGTTAAGTGGAGATAAAGGCGAAAAATTACACTGGAACATTTTGATGGTTCAAGATCAGGCTGAAATTAATAAAACCATAGTCACCAGTCTGGTGATGAGTTTTGTGGCTGCACTGGTTGTAATTATTTTGGGTGTTTTCCTCACTTTGATCGCAGTACGTTTTATTACCAAACCGATGAAAACCATCACTGACAGTTTTTATCAATTGGCTACCGGAGATTTGAGTCTAACCGGGCTTGATCTGGGTTACCTTGAAAAAATAAAAACCCAAAAGGATGAAATCGGTGAGATGTCTCGTGCGGGCTCCTTATTGATTGATTATCTGAAGGATATGGTTCATGTTGCTCAAAAGGTTGCCAAGGGTGATCTTTCTGTCAAGGTAAGTGCCAGGTCATCCAATGACCAATTAGGCACTGCCTTTTCGGATATGACAGGTCAATTAAAAGATCTGGTTTCAGAAGTTACTGATAGTGCAAAGAAGGTTGAGGCTGCTTCTGGTGGGTTGGCCAATGCTGCATCTCAAGCATCCCGTGCAACTGAACAAATATCCGCCACAATTCAGCAGATGGCAACTGGAACCAATGATTTTGCCGATACAGTGACACGCACAACTCAATCTGTGGAACAAATGGGCATGGCTATTGATGGTGTGGCGCATGGTGCACAAGATCAAGCTCAGGCAGTGGGTGAAGCTACGGCCATTGCCGGACAGATCAGCAGCACCATCCGTGAAGTTGCAGAAAATGCAAAATCCAGTGCCAAGGCAGCCAGTGAAGCTGCTGAAACTGCTCGCACAGGCGCTCAAACTGTAGAAGAAACTATCATTGGCATGAATTCT
>PNNU01000367.1 GCA_013824385.1 Anaerolinea sp. | reverse complement strand
TCGAGACCCAAGAAGAATGGGCGCCAATACAGTTGTAGCAATGGCTGTTTATAACAACTCAGATCTGACCACGCAATTCTTCAATGGCGAACGAATAGGCAGAATCGAACAAGGTGCAAAAGCTGACCTTATTCTGGTGGATTACGATCCCATCACTGATTTGAACGTGGATAATCTGCCGTGGCAGATCATCTTTGGGTTCAGAGATTCTATGGTGACCACAACCATTGTTAATGGAAAGGTCTTAATGAAAGATCGAATATTAACAACTATTGATGAAAAAGAAATTGCCCAAAAAGCCAAAGAGCTGTCACTAGGTGTTTGGCAGCGTTATGCAAAACAATTTTAATAAGATTGGACAAAAAATGGCTGAACGTATCGCGCTAATTGGTGGAACAGGAAAAGAAGGAAAAGGTTTGGCTTTTCGTTGGGCAAAAGCTGGTTATGATGTGGTTATTGGTTCCAGGCAAATTGAAAAGGCTCAAATTGCTGCGGATGAACTTAATCTTTTATTGGGCAATGTAAAGAATCCGATTACAGGTTTGCAAAATTTTCAGGCAACAGATTGGTGCGACATTGCCGTTTTGACTGTTCCTTTTTCTGCACACCAGGCCATACTGACTGAATTGAAAGATTGCCTTACCGGAAAAATCATGATTGATGTCACTGTTCCGCTTGTTCCTCCTAAGGTGAGTAAAGTTCAGATGCCCGCAGCAGGTAGTGCAGCGCTTGAGGCACGTGACATTCTGGGTGAGGGGATTCAAATCGTTTCAGCGTTTCAAAACATTTCTTATGAGCGGCTGATGGAAGATGGCGATATTGAATGTGATGTGTTGGTTACTGGAACCTCAAAGGATGCAAGAAAAATTGTTCTCGAGTTGGTTAAGAAAGCTGGCATGGTTGGCTGGGATGCAGGGCCTATAGAAAACTCAGTAGTTGCAGAAGGACTAACTTCGGTTCTGATCGGAATTAATAATCAGTTCGGCATCCATAATGCTGGCATTAAGATTACTGGAATTAATCGAGAGTAAAATGCCGGTTACACCAAAATCAATGATTTACACTGCCATTCCTGATTTTCCAATGGTACAAAGTGGTGACGATCTTGCGGTTTTGATCGTTGCCCTATGCAAAAAAAGTAATATCTCTATTGAAGACGGAGATATATTTGTGCTTGCCCAGAAAATAGTTTCCAAAGCAGAAGGCAGGTTGGTTAATTATTCATCCATAGTTCCTTCGCCCCAAGCTCTGGAACTGGAAAAAATTACCCAAAAAGATCCAAGGTTTATTGAATTGGTACTCACTCAATGTAAAAAGGTGATCCGGGCAAAATTTAACACCTTGATTGTAGAACACAAGAAAGGTTTCATTTGTGCAAATGCCGGAATTGACCATTCAAATCTAAGTGATCAAGGTGAGTTGGCCGAAGATTGGGTTTTGTTGTTACCCGAAGATTCTGATATCTCTGCGAAAAAAATCCGTTTTGAAATTGAGAAAATCATCTCAAAAAGAGTTGGAATTCTTATTATTGATTCCCATGGTCGTCCTTGGCGAAATGGGACTGTCGGTGTCACGATTGGTGTATCGGGTTTACCTGCTTTGGTTGATTTGCGCGGACAGGAAGACTTGGCCGGGTTCAAATTGAAAGTCACAACCGTTGGAGTTTCTGATGAGTTGGCGGCAGGTGCTTCATTGTTAATGGGGCAAACAACTGAAAAGACTCCTGTAATCCATGTGAGAGGTTTTCCATATTCAATGCGTGAATCTACGTTACAAGAATTGATCAGACCCGAAGAAGAGGATTTATTTAGATAATTATGAGTTATTCATTATGACAAAAGTATTGGCGTTGGCAGGTGGTGTTGGGGGAGCAAAACTGGTATATGGTTTGACAAAAACTATTCCAGCCGAAGAACTGACAGTTATTGTCAACACCGGTGATGATTTTATCAATTTTGGACTAAATATCAGCCCTGACTTGGATACGGTTATGTACAATTTGGCCGAGATTTCCAATGAAGCAACTGGTTGGGGACGAAAAGATGAAACCTGGAATTGTGCTGCTGAATTGAAAAAAATTGGATCTGAGACCTGGTTCAATCTTGGTGACCGTGATCTTGCTACACACCTAGAAAGGACAAGGTTATTAAAATCGGGGTTAAATCTAACCGATGTAACAGCCATTCTTTGTAAGAAGTTTGGGGTGAGTGTTGCCATCAAACCAATGACAGACGAAAGTGTTCACACAATTGTTACCACAGATGAGTATGGCGATTTACCATTTCAGGAGTATTTTGTAAAATATCATTTTGAACCCAAGTACATCACGCATCGTTTCTTTGGCATCTATACTGCCAAAATTAATCCAGAAACAAGAAAAGCCATTCAAGCCGCGGATATCATAATCATTTGTCCATCCAATCCATGGTTGAGCATTCTACCAATATTGGCGGTTGAAGATATGCGAAAACTGATCAGCAAAAAGATATGTGTGGCAGTGAGTCCAATTGTAGGCAATGAAGCTATCAAAGGACCGGCTGCTAAAATGTTTCATGAAATGAATATTACGCCATCCGCGTACGAAGTGGCAAAAATTTATAAGGGAGTAATTGATGGCTTTGTGTTGGACAATTTAAATAGTTCAGAGTGTGACTTGATAAGCGCTTGCGGTATAATACCGATGTTGACAGATACAATCATGAAAGATAAATATTCGAAAGAACGACTGGCGAAAGAAATTTTCGATTTTGCGTCTCAATTGAAAAAAGGAAATTGAAGCATGACGCTGTGGGCAATCGTTCCGGTAAAACCATTGCAAAGGGGAAAATCGCGACTTTCAAGTATTTTATCTGTTACCGAACGAACCACTCTTAACCAATCTATGTTGGTAAACACACTAAAAACACTGAAATCTATAACCGAGATTGATACGGTTCTCGTAGTTAGCCGAGATCCGGCTGCATTAGCAATTGCACGTGATTTTGATGCACGAACTGTTCTTGAAGATGGAAGCCCTGAACTAAATACCGCGCTCAGGCGGGCTGCCATGGTAGCCAAAGCTTATTATGCAAACCAGATTTTGGTTTTACCTGCAGATCTTCCATTGGTGAAGGCAGATCATATCAAGGATTTTCTGGCTTTATCTACAGAAGCTCCTGAATTGATTATTGCTCCAGACCGTAGAAAAGATGGCACCAACGCACTATTTATTAATCCGGCAGATCTTATTGATTTCTATTATGGCCCAGGTTCTTATGAGAAGCATCTTGGTGCTGCTCAAAAAAAAGGTGCTGCAATCAAGGTTGTTGAAAATGAAGCCCTCGGGTTGGATCTGGATTTGCCTGAAGATTTGCAGTTGCTTACTGAAATTGAAGCAAGAATAACTTCTACCACCACAGCCTAGCCTA
>PNNU01000366.1 GCA_013824385.1 Anaerolinea sp. | reverse complement strand
AAATTCGTGATTGACTTTTTGTTCTATGCTTTGTATAATAGTTTTGTTGTTAACAAAAATCTTATGAAAGGAAGGCGCAGATATATGGTTTTCATTGATTTCAAACTCAAATTCATGACTGCTGCATCCCTCAAAGGCGATGTCGCGTATGTTGCATGTCGTATTGCGCCTGTCCATCGATAAGACTGATTAAACCCAGTTCGGCGGCCACGGTGCAAGACTAACCCCGTGGTCGTTTTGTTTAACCCGCAAAAGGCCTCGGAGAACCCCGTGGCCTTTTTTATTTTTGTTCTTCTGGAGGAGGAGACATGTTGAAAGAAGATTCAGGAAGTCGCGTAACGGATTGAGGAATTCGATCATGGTCGTTGTTGATTCAAGCAAGTGTTCGTGTAAGAAAAGAGGGAGGCCGAATATGTTGGATGCTATGACCAAATTCGGCGGTTATCGTGTGGACTATTTGCATCATGGACTGGAAAAGGACCAGAAGGCCTTCGCGTTCTATTTGCGGGCTGAAATCATCCCTGGCGACAGCTACAGCCATGAAGCCAAACGTCAATTGTATACAGGGCTGACGATTATCAAACAGCACCTCGAGTTCAAACATCTGGCAGGGATCTATCTGGATATGGACAGCCTGGACAATCTCAACCGACCTGCGTACTTGCAAATGAAGCAGGATATGTTGAGAGGTATGTTCAAGCGCTTGTTCGTTCTGGATGAAAGAGCCGTCATGGGATCATCTGATGCAGATCACGACATGCTCATGTTATTCATCCAGACCCGCGGATTTGAACTGTTTACTTGCAAAAATGGCGAGTGTCTGCCCCTTGAGTTGTTAAGGGTGTTGGAACCACTCGGTGTCTAATTCATTGTAATCATCATTGAAAGGAGTCAACATGATCGGAAAATCGTTATTTATCGGCGAATTGATCGAATGGACCGCCCTGGACCCTGAAAAGGACGCGGCGGTCCTCTCCGCCTGGACGGCGAACCTGCAATTCAGCAGCCAGCTTTTTGAAAAACCAGCCAGACTTTATGCGGTGCATGAAATCAAGAAGAAGGTCAAAGAGCAACTTAAGGGTGCGGATGAAAAGAAAAATGAATTCATCTTCGCGATCCGCAAAAAAGGAACCAAAGAGATGGTTGGTCTCTTGAAGTTTGGCTGGTTGCAATTCTCGCAGCAATCCGCCCGCATCTTTCTGGATTTCTCATCTGAAGAAGCAATGAGCCTTTATGGCGAAGAAGTGCTTTCCATGGCCTTGCGCTATGGGTTCATGGAAATGAGTTTGCACCGTATCTGGTTAATACTGTCAGGGGATCAAGAAAAAGAAATCAGTCTCTTTGAAGCAGCCGGGTTCTTAAGAGAAAACCAACGCCGTGAAGCTACTTTTAATGACGGCAAGTTTTATGACTTGTTGGGATATTCACTCTTAAAACCTGAATGGAAGAAGAAACAAAATATGGAGGTGGCGGCATGAGCAAGGAATTCTTTACTGGAAAACGCATCGAACTTACACCCATCGACCTTGAGAAGGATGTTGAGATTTGGGAAAACTGGAACCGCGACAGCGATTATCTACGTCTGTTGGATGATTTCCCTGCGAATCAATATTCCTCGGTAATGATCAAGGACTGGTTCGAAAAAGAAGATTCACCAAACGCGTTCTTCATGATCCGCACTTTAAAAGAACAAAAACCGATCGGTTTCATCGAACTCGCCGGGTACGATTGGGTGGCGCGCAATGCCTGGGTGGGGGTGGGTATTGGCGACGCGGATTTTCGAAGTCAGGGTTATGGCACTGAGGCCATGAATCTCCTGCTCAAGTTTGCCTTTCGCGGACAGAATTTGCACAGGGTTAACCTTGGCGTATTCGCCTTCAACAAGCGTGCAATCCGTTGTTATGAGAAGAGCGGATTCAAATATGAAGGGATTGAACGAGAGGCTATCTATAAAGATGATCAGCGTTGGGATTGTCATATGATGGGGGTCCTGCAATCCGAGTGGGAAGCCATGCAAACGACAGGTCAAGCAGAGTAGATTATCAAATACATAAAGAAATCACCCTGGTTTGGCGGGTTCGTACAACGAACCCCTACCAGGGTGATTTCTTTTCTTAATGGGTGCATGTTATACTTTCCAAAAAATCAGGGAACAACTCATGGCGAACAAGATTAAAACAGTTATTTGGGATATGGGCGGCGTCATCCTGCGATCAGAAGATTGGACCCCGCGCAGGGAATTGGCCGTGCAATACGGCATGACGCTTGAAGAAATGCATGATTTTGTGTTCAACAGCATCTCTGGCAAAATGGCCACCCTTGGCAAAATCGAAGAAGAAGCCCATTGGAGCGATATCGGAGGGCGGCTTCGCATAAGTTCAGAAACGCTTAATGTATTTCGTGATAAGTTTTGGCAAGGTGACCGCCTGGATTTTGAACTGGCGGATTTCATTCGCAAATTAAAGCCAACTTACACCACTGCTCTTTTAAGCAACGCCTGGACGAACGCTCGAAATGTGTTGACCAAAAGCAAGCCGTGTATCGACGCTTTCCACGTTGCTGTCTTTTCGTGTGAGGTTGGTTTGGCGAAACCTGATCCAGCCATCTACAATTATATTTTACGCTTGTGTTCCACATATCCAGATGAAGCCATTTTTGTGGATGATTTTGTCGAAAACATCGAAGCCGCCAACCAACTTGGCATCCATGGAGTGTTGTTTAAAAGCGCCAGTCAGGCTATTGAAGAAGTAACTACCTTGTTGAACAATGGTGGTGAAGGGTAATGAAATCTTACAAAATAGGGGTTGTATCTGACACACATGTGCCTGATATATCCTCTGAAATTTCGGCTGATTTTCTCGCAACACTCAAGGCTGAAAAGGTTGATCTCATCTTACACGCAGGTGATATTAGCGTTCAGAGTGTGCTTACACTATTAGAGTCCATTGCACCCGTTAAAGCAGTCAGGGGAAATCGGGATTTCCTTCTTTATAAAAATGTGCCCAAGGTGCAACAGTTTGAGATATTTGGGGTCAAATTTGCACTGATGCACGGACATATTAATTTTATGGTTTATATACTGGACAAATTTCAGCATATTGCCAAGGGCTATGATTTGAAGCGTTACATCCACAGGCTGCCGAAAGAGGCACCCGACGCCAGGGTGATTGTCTATGGTCACACGCATCATGCCGAGAATCTGTGGGTGGATAACATTCTCTACTTCAATCCAGGTTCGATCACTTATGGAGATCCTGCCACTCGCAGGCGAACCTGGGGAATAATTGAAGTATATGAAGACGGGCGTGTTAGTGGTAGAATCATTCCCTGTGATTAGGGCGGATGTGAATAGATAATTGAATATAACCCCCCCGGGAGGAGAATGTTCTTCATCCCCGTGGAGTATTTAAATACGCACGA
>PNNU01000365.1 GCA_013824385.1 Anaerolinea sp. | reverse complement strand
GAATTTTTCTGAGGCTGCAGTTCAACTACTGTTCAGTTTGGCTGATCGATCCAGATCATTGAATACAGTGTGAAGTATGGAGGGCCAAACCATGAATTTTTTCCGTGTACGGAAGAAATTCATGCCCTCCTGCTGCGGCTAAAATGGGTTGCCGTCCGAGGAAAACAAACCTCATCTTCGTGCATCTGGATGAACCGGATGCAGGAATTTTCTTTTTTTCCTGCGATATTTGGTGTAGCTTATGGGTGCGTTACTTTGGTTCTCATATCAACACTGCTTGCATACATTCCAATAAGGTAAACGCAGATAGTAATTGGAGAAAATAAAATGGCAAAGCAAACCGCCCACATCACCAAGATAGCGCAGTGCAGCGATATGATGTACGAAAAGACTTTCGCAGAGTTTTTCGCAGGTATCGGGCTGATGCGGATGGGACTTGAGAAGGAGGGATGGACCATCGCGTTCGCCAACGATATTGCTGCCGACAAATACGAAATGTATTCAGAACACTTTCGAGACGCAAAGTCCCATTTCGTTCTTAACGACATACATAAATTGAACGTCGACATCATCCCAACGTTCACTTTAGCCACAGCGTCCTTTCCTTGCAATGATCTTTCCTTAGCCGGCATGCGCAAAGGCTTGTCTGGAAAAGAATCATCTGCCTATTGGGGATTCGTGCGCATTCTTGACGAAATGGGCGACCGCCGGCCGCCACTTGTGCTCCTTGAAAACGTCGCCGGTTTCTTGACATCTCATGGCGGCCGCAAACTTCGAGACTTGTAGACTATGATAACAGAATTTAAAGTTGGTGAAAAATATACGAATGATCAGCTTCGCTTTGCCTTAAATGTTGAAAACTTAGGCGGCATTCGTCCTTCTGTTGATGTAAGTAAAAACCTCAACCATCTTGTTATCTTAACCACGACAGAACAATACGAGAAAAATATCTCGGAAAATCCTTATCACGACAGGATTGAAAATAATGTACTCACATATACAGCCCAGGGTAGGATGGGCGATCAAGAAATCACCGGCAGGAATAAAAGAATTCTTGAACAGTACTCAGTTCCTATCCCCTTTTACGGTTTTTCAAACGAAGGTAGACAAACATATACATTTCTTGGATTGCTTGAGCTTCTTCGTCATTTCCAAGAATACCAAATTGACAAAAAGAATGTTTTAAGAAAAGTCTGGGTTTTTGAATTTTTCATTCATAATGAAGTACCTGTCATACCGATTCAACATGCAAGAGACATAATCACCACGATTTTCAAGGAATCAAGGAGAATTCGTGAAATTGACAAGGAAGAAAGGGAAGTAGTCGTGTTCGATGCGCCACAACAATTTGTAGAAACAATGAACTATAAAACAGAGGAAGTTCGCTCTCATCTTCTGCAAATCAATCCGTATCGTTTTGAATCTCTTGTAAAAGATGTCGTGGAATCCAATGGTTTTACAAACGTCACGGTAACGCCACCCTCACAAGACGGGGGGATAGATGTAAACGCTTATGTCGTTGATTCGAACTATTTTTTCTCGAAAACTCACGTTCAATTTCAAGTAAAACGTTGGCGTCATTCTGTGGGGAGTGTCGAGATTAACAATTTTCGCGGTGCGCTGCACACAACTGCAAAAGGAGTTTTTGTTACTACCAGCCACTTTACTAAGGCCGCGATCCAGGAGTCTGAACATTCTGTTAAGCCATGTATTTCTCTTATTGATGGTTTCAAGTTTTCAAAGCTTGTTATGGATATGGGAATAAATCTGAACCAATATTTGTAAAGTGTTGATTCTTATCCACGTATATGATCGTCAACAGACCTAATGACTTTTCACTTATCCGTACCTAATCAAGGAGGCTATGAAATGACGCCATTGGAGTCTTCGCTTAAGGCATTTTCATCGCGCTTTAGAATCAATGGCAGAGTACCACTTTCCGTTGTCCTCGTCGTGACTCGCAAACTTAGCGAGCAAGTTCCGCCTTACTCAGCGGATAATTTTCTCGCGCCACAGGGGGGCCAGGTTGCGGGACTTGGGCGTGGCGCAGTTCAAGCCATACTTGCCGACCACGGTATCGACCGAGTTCTTGCCGAGGAAGGCGGCAGAACAAGTCGTGGAAGCATTCAGAAGATGCGGGTTTACGTTGATTTCTTAAATGAGCTCGCGCAAAAAAAACTTCTCGATTTTTCCGCTATAGAAGAATGGTGGATTGACCGAGTAAAGGAATTCTTCAGATCTAAACCGTTTGGGCTCAAAATAGATCCTTCAAAGTCGATCAGAAGCATTGTAGCCGATTTGATCGAGGCAGCGTTTGCGCGACAGCGAGAATGTCCTGGTGTCATGGTTGCCGGTGCCGTTATACAACACTTGGTAGGAGCGAAAATTGAGACGGCCCTGCCGGATGCCAAAGTTGAGCATAAGGGTTTCTCTGTTGCTGACGCCCCGGTGGGAAGAAAAGGAGACTTCCTAATCGGCGACACGTCCATCCATGTGACGACGGCACCATCCGAAGCTCTGATCAGAAAATGCTGCGACAATTTGGCGCAAAACCTCAGACCATTGATCATAACGACGCAGATCGGCGTGGGTGGCGCGCTTGCGCTGGCAAAGAATGCAGATGTTGCTGAGAGAATCGACATCTTGGAAATCGATCAATATATTGCTACCAATATTTACAAATGGACCGAATTTCAACAGACTAAACGCTCCGTGACTGTCCGTCAGCTCATAGAAACCTACAATCGTATTATCGATGAGTGCGAGACTGACCCCAGCTTGAAGATCGCAATGGGATAGCGTAGTGGATACGTTCCCTCCAGAAAAGCGAAGCGATATCATGCGCCGTGTGCGCTCGACAGATACAGTGCCGGAAAAGAGGGTCCGCACCCTTCTCCACAAACTCGGCTTCCGGTTTCGTCTTCATCGCCAAAATCTGACAGGGAAACCAGACATCGTCCTTCCAAAACACCATACCGTGGTTTTTGTTCACGGATGCTTCTGGCATCGGCATCAGGGCTGTCCTCACACAACAACACCGGTAAGTAGAAAAGAATACTGGCTGCCCAAGTTCAGACGAACCATCGAAAGGGACAAGAAAAATCAGGAGGATCTGCGACAGCAAGGATGGAACGTGGTTGTTGTCTGGGAATGTAAAACGAAGGAATTGGCCAAGCTATCGGCGGAACTTGTGATGCTTATAGGCCATGACAACCCATTGATTATGCAAGCGCAACCCTCATCCGTGACAATGGTTGCGGAGAAACGGGATGAAGTGATTTAATCCATAATATTGCAGTGTTGGTCACACTCAAGACGTCTATGTTATGTACTCAAAGGTCGCATCCAAAATTTGGCACAACGCATATTTACCGGATCAAAATTGAAGATAACCAAAACAAAGCTGCTACACAAGTGCATCAGCCCAAAATCAAGACTTCAATAAATTGACAGTGATTTCTCGCAATCACAA
>PNNU01000364.1 GCA_013824385.1 Anaerolinea sp. | reverse complement strand
AATTGGATTTTTGGAAAGGATGGTTAATTGCCTGTGAAGGTCAAGATCGCGTTGGGTAAATTCCTCTGCGTTGTCTTCAATGTTTTGAAGCGATTCCAATAGGTGAATCACCTCATTGAGTGAGTTCTGCATGGCCATGCGAGTATAAGCGGGGGCCAGCAGCAGACGGATTTGCAATAGATTGGTGACAAAATCTGGCGAAACTTTATCCTGGTGTTGAGCAATCGCTGTGAGAATCAGCAGGTTGCCTTCACGCCAGTAATCTTTGACCCGGGTGGCGCGTCCGTGATGGATTTCGATCCAACCGTCGCGCGAAAGGCGCTGCAGGGCTTCGCGCAGGGTGGGGCGGGTAACCCCAAGACTTTCAGCCAGCTCGCGTTCAGGCGGCAGACTTGAATTGACGGGGAATGTGCCGTCAAGGATGGCTTCGACCAGGCGGTTTTCGGCTAATTCAGCAGGTTTGGGTTGAATTTCCCATGAGACCATAGAGGAGTTGCTCCAGTCATTTTGAAATTGGTAAGAGGTCATACCAGTTATAACTATTGTAGCAACATTTTTTGATTATTCAATATGCAATTTTTTATCTTTTTGTTTTGGCTGCGATTTATCCACACTGATATACGCAACAAATACTTACATGTGGTGTTTGTGTTTTAATGACCCCCCATATATGGTGTGCTTTTGGTTGTTTTCCGAAAGGATATAATATAAGGATGGAAAAGAAACGCGTCTCAATATCCCCGATTATTGCCAGATTGCTGATTGCATTGGTGACCTTCTTCAATCTGCAGTGTGCTCTATTTTTTATCTTCCGTCCCGCAGATTACGCGCCAGGGTTTGAGTTGACAGATGTGCCTGGCAGCGCGGTCATCCAGGGGATGGGATTGCTCTTTTTGATGTGGAACATTCCATATCTGTTTGCACTGGTCAATCCGCTGAAATACTCAATCTCATTGATAGAAGCGGTGAGCATGCAAACTGTGGGGGTTTTTGGAGAAACAATTCTACTTTTGGTATTAAAAGGGGAACACCCGCTGATCAAGGCGAGTGTTCAGCGTTTTATCCTTTTTGATGGGGCGGGGCTGGTCTTGTTATCCATTGCCCTGTTTTTGATTGTTCGATACAAACGATCTTATACGAAATAATCCTATTTAAACAGCCCATCAATCAACGGATTCATTAACTCCCAATTGGGAGCTAAAACCTGTGCGCCTTCGTCGGTTACCCAGGGGATGACCATGGTGCGATCCAGTGTGTGGGCATCAAAACCTTTTAAAGATGAAAATATGAGCGCGTATGCAGTACGCGGCCAGAGCCAGATGGGAAGGTCCGTGTCAATGTTTGCAGCGGCCACTGCCAACACGGCAGGGATGCGCGGCCATTTGAGCGGATTGAGCACTTCCTTGATTGCTGATGCCACGAAAATCTGCCCGCGTTCCTGACGGAAGAAATCATCGCTGGCTTTGCGATCACGCACAAAGGCAAGCGCCTGTTTTCCGTCCAGGTGATTTGGTCCGGCCTCCAGACCTGACATCGGCTCGGGCAGGTTCACTGTTACGCCGCCAAAAGCATCCACAATATCTACAAAACCGGTAAATTTCACACGTACTGCATAATTCACCTTGATACCAAAATTGGCTTCCACTGCCTCTTTGGCCGCCTGCATGCCACTGCCTGGTACTTCAAGCTCGGCGAAGTAATGTGCGGTGTTGATGCGGTTTTCATAATGGTTGGGGATGGTTAACCAAAGGTCGCGCGGAATCGAGAGCATGGATACCTGAGGCAACACAGGTGGGATGGTGGTGAGAATCATGGTGTCGCTGCGTCCGAGCCAGGGGCTGTCTGATGGGCGCCAATCGATGCCCAGTACGAGAATGGTGGTTCTGAAGGGTGTAAAAAAGAAGGCAAAGATTAATAAAAAGCAAATGCTGATGAGCCAGAAGCCCGGTTTCTTGGTATTCACCCTGCGTCTGGGTGATTCTGGAATCACTGATTCGACAGCAGTAGGCGCTTGAACAGATTGCGGCTCAATTTTAACAATTTCCGGAGCGGATTCCACGGGAATGGGCGCGACAGGTTTTACCGGTTCAGGCTGCGGGTCGAGCCAGGATTCGAAGACCGGAGGGTTTTGTGGCTGTGCGTTGGATTCCGGTTTGATGATCGTGTTGAATCGGGATTCGCTTCCGTCAAGTTCATCAGGGATGTTCTTAAGGTTATCGTTCATGGGTTCATTCTAATCCAATTCATGGGGTCTGCGGGAAACATTCGTTAATAAATATCTGTAGGGTGCATCCCGCTTTTTGGGATGCACCTCATTGATAAATTGAAAAAAAATTTATTCCGAATCCAGGGTTTTCAGTTTGATTGACGGAACGAAGTTTTTGTTTTGAAAGATGCATCCTGGTAAAGAAAGGTGCATCCCACCGAACGGGATGCACCCTACGAATTTCGAACTTTATTATCGATTACACAAACAAAATCTGAGCGCCTTCAGCCATTTCAATGAATTCCATGGCGCCCAATACCTTGGCGTCATCGACCAGGTCTTTTTCGGTCAATTTCATCATGTCCATAGACATCTTGCAGCCATAGACTTTGGCGCCGGCATCCATAACCAATTGAACGAATTCTCCTACCGGGGGGAAATCGAGTTTCTTGATCTCGCTGCGCATCATGGCAGATGCAGCGGCGGACATGAAGGGGATGATGCCCAACAGGGTGGGGATGTGGAACCAGGGATGCATACTAGGGTTGCCAACCACAGCTACATTCAATTTATCCATTTTCTTTTTGGTAATGATATCCAGACCCCAGAAAGTGAAGAAGAGATCCACTTCGACACCAGACATGCGGGCTGCGTTGGCCAGGATCAAGGGAGGATACGCCATATCCAGTGAGCCTTTGGAAGCAATAATTGCTAGTTTACGTGGTTTGGTTTCTGCCATTTGAATTCTCCTTGTGCCTAAATGAATGGATTAGATGCAGCCGGTGGGTTTGTGCAACCCGGATACTTTTGCAGCCAGTTTGCCAGGTCCGCCCGGGAAGAGGCTGTAGAGTTCTTTGGTGTCCACTTCGGTATTCTTGGTGATGGCGCGCAGCGTGGGAGCTTCGCCCTTCGTCTCATATTCCTTCCGGGCGTAATTGATCACGATCCAGGATCGTTCGGTCAGGGTGACGCCTTCGCGTTTGGCGATGGCTTCGGCAATCTCTTTGGTCCAGACTTTCGGGTCGTCCAAATAACCATCAGCATCAAATTTCAAATTATCCAGTACAGACATTTTTCTCTCCTTATTAAATTAATGAGTCACGATTATTGTTGTTTCTTTCCTGCCATTGAAAAGGCAGGGGGCAGTGGGAAGGGGATCCCGCGTAACATGATGTTCCAGTAGATCCATCTGAAAGACAGTTTGCCAAGGTAATTGAAGAAGCTTTCTTTCAAGAGTGGGAAGGGTCCGATCACGGGCATCGGGTAG
>PNNU01000363.1 GCA_013824385.1 Anaerolinea sp. | reverse complement strand
AAAGGGAAACCAGGCTGGAGTCATTCCGTAAAACCGGCCGGGTGATTCAGGTTGATACCGAAAATCCAATCGCCCCGAATTTGACCCAAAGGAATGATGTAGAAACCGATGAGGAACCTCTTACAAATCGACGACGGGCAAGAAACCGTCGCAAAAAGGGGATGGAACGGTTTCTTTTTATTATTGAAGTCCTCGCCATGGTGGGTTTGGTCGTGATCCTTTTCAAAGGGATTAGTGTGCTTAATCTGCTCAACAAAGAAGCAATTGGTGTGCTTGAGGTACCTCAACTCACTCCCACGGCCTTGATCACTGCGGTTGTCCTCCCTGGAGGACATACCCCCCCTGTGGAAGGTATGGAAGTAAGGCCTAATGATGCAGAAATCCCCGAGCATCTAAGACCGCTAATGCAGAGTTACGCCGACATACCCATCCCGACGCCAGGTGCACAACAAGCACGGCAGATACAGATCCCGGCAATTGGGTTAAGTGCTCCTGTGGTTTTAGGAGATGGTTGGGAGCAATTGAAAAAAGGTGTTGCCCAGCACTTAGGCACCGCCAACCCGGGTGAGACCGGCAACCTGGTGGTATCTGCTCACAATGATATTTTCGGAGAATTGTTCAAAGACCTCGACAAGTTGAAAACTGGCGATACAATTATCCTCACCACTCAAGATCGGTCTTTTACATATGTTGTAACCGGTACACAGATTGTTGAACCCACCAGAGTAGATCTGATGGCGCAGACTCCTGAAAAAACATTAACCATGATTTCATGTTATCCATACCGAATAGATACTCAACGCATCGTGGTTACCGCAATTTTACAAGAAGATTAATTTCAAAAATCAGAAACAAGGAGAAACACATGGCAACCCCAAACAAGAAACGTTCAGTCAGCACCGCTTCAGCAACTAATTCATCTGCTGCACCTGTCAAGACCAGTCGGTCAACGGTAGCTGCTGAATTTAATCCTGATTACACATATGTGAAGAAAGATCTGACCCGAATTGCCATTTTGGCAGGTTCTTTCATTACAATCCTGGTAATACTCTCATTCTTCTTACGTTAGTCAATCCACCCAGTGCGTAGGCAATGGGGTTAACCATGCTTGTTCTGATAAGGAGAGAATTATGACCCGTATGTTTGTTCCTGGTCCAGTGGATGTTGCGCCAGAAGTTCTGGCTGCTCAGACAAAACCCATGATCCCGCATCGCAGCAAAGATTTCGAAGCGATGTTCCAGCGGACGGCTGAAAAGGCCAAAGAATTGTTCTATACTCAGACCCGAATTTTTCAGGGGTCATGTTCCGGCTCAGGTATGCAAGAAGCAGGCATTCGCAATTTTGTGCAAGAGAGCGTCCTCTCCTGCGTTAATGGTTCATTTGCACAACGCTGGAATGATGTAGCCATCGCCAATGGCAAAAAGGCCGACAAGCTTGAAGTTGAAATGGGCGAAGCCATCACTCCTGATATGCTGCGTGATGCCCTCAAACAAAAACATTATGAAGCGGTTACCATTGTTCATAATGAAACCTCCACCGGTGTAGAAAACCCGGTCAAGGAACTTTGCGCCGTAGTTCGTGAAGTCAGCCCCGACACCTTGATATTGGTGGATGCAGTCTCTTCAATGGCCGGCGTGAAAATTGAAATGGATGCCCTCGGCATCGACTTTTTATTGACCAGCTCGCAAAAATGCCTGGCGCTGCCCCCTGGCTTGGCACTGGCTGGAGCATCAGACCGTGCCATGAAAAAAGCCGAATCTGTTACCAACCGCGGATGGTATTTCGACCTGCTCCTGATGGAAAAACACCGCCTCAAAGATTCCACCCCCATGACCCCGGCCATGTCACTCATTTATGCCCTCGACTTCCAACTGGACCGCATTTTCGCTGAAGGTCAGGATAATCGCTTTGCCCGCCACGCTGCCATGTCTAAAAAAGTGCAGGATTGGGCGCAAGCCAACGGCATGGAAATTGTCGCCAAGGAAGGCTATCGCTCCAAGACAGTGGTCAACGTCAAGAACACTCATAATTGGGATATTAGCGCCTTGAATAAATTCCTGCTAACCCGCGGCATGCGCATCGCCAACGGTTACGGCAAGCTCAAAGACATCACCTATCGTGTAGCCACCATGGGTGAAACTTCTCTTGCAGATGTCGATGAACTGTTGATCGCCATGTCCGATTACATGAAACAAGGCTAATTATCGGAGTAACTCAAACCAGGCGGAACCTCTGCCTGGTTTTTTGTTTTAATAGGCAAATCTTATTGACGCTGTTTGGGTGCCGTGATAGAATTCAGCCGTTCTTGGGCGCGTAGCTCAATGGTAGAGCAGCGGCCTTTTAAGCCGTTGGTTAAGGGTTCGAGCCCCTTCGCGCTCACACTGCACAAGAACTAACTCCCTTAGGGGAGTTTTTGTTTAACCTGGTTCAGGGCATCCTTGGAGGATGTGATATTCGAGCCCCGAGTGAAGCTCCCTTTAGGGTTCGCGCTCACAAGAATAATTAAAACTTCCTCCTGCAGTTATGCACAATTAAAAAACCATGACCAATAATTAAAAAACTCTCATAATTTTTGTAGGGGAATTGTAAATAGGACAGCTTGTCTTACATTAAAGACTCATGTAAACTATTAAGATAAACGGAATTATTAGACAGTTTTTATATAAATAATTGTCTATTGTTTTTATTATTGGTTTATTGAAGTGTAAGAGAGTCGATCCTTATGCTTGAGGAGTAATAATTTTATGTTACCTATGGGTCGAGACTATTTGTTTAGAATCACTCCGGGGGGTATCCGTGGGTAAGCTGTCTGCCAATACGAAAACAAATCAGCCTGATCAAAACATCAATTTTATTCCTTCCTTTCAGCAACTTGTTGAAACCGCGATGGAAGGGGTTTGGGTTACCAACCAACATGATGAAACTACATATGTCAATGCCAGTATATGTAATTTGTTGGGTTATACACAAAAAGAAATATTGCAGCATCCAATTTCCAGATTCTTGTTTGAAAAAGATTTGGCAAATCATGCACAAAAATTGCTAGATCGGAAAAAAGGAATAACAGAATCATATGAGCGGCAATTAAAAAAGAAAGATGGCACCCCAATCTGGATGTTGATGTCTGCCAAGCCCTTGTATGATGATAATGGAAAGTTTGCTGGTTCATTTGTTCATTTGATTGATATTTCAGACCAAAAGCGACGAGATCGGTTGGGCCAACTGGTTACAGAAGTGCAGCTAAGCTTGGCGCAGGCTTCTGATATTGATGATGTCTACGATATGGTTGGTCGAAAAATTAATGAGTTGATCCCTGAGGGGTTAGTTGGCGTTTCCAGGATTGATGATAATCGAAGTGTTGTAAAAATAACCCATTTGTTTGGTGTTGGGCAAAAATACCTCGATTTGGTGAAGAGCTTTCGAATTGATCCAACTAAAATTGAATATCCTCTTAAGGGTGCTCTTGAGTATCAGTTAAA
>PNNU01000362.1 GCA_013824385.1 Anaerolinea sp. | reverse complement strand
CCGGTGAGTTTGACGTGTTCATTCAACGCCCATAACCAGGTGCCGTATCCGTCAATCTGAAAGTTACCCCATGTATTATCGATATAAACTTCTTCACCGTCCAGCGTAAAACGTGTGTGCAGAAGATCATCCTTGCCCATCGGCACGCCAGCCGAAAGCCGCAATCTGGCTTCATCCACCTTGTAGCTGAACCGTTGAATGGTGCGCCCTACCCAGTTATAAAAAGCTGAAGCACTTTCGTATTCACCAGCTGTATCCATGGCATGGGCGATGAAGCTGCCATCTCTCAGCCAGCAATATTGATAAGTCGGAAAATTCGGTGATGCCACATACGATCCCCACTTGCTTTGACTGGCAAGAATCGTTTGAATTGATTTTTTGTATAAACCTTGATCCATTAAAAAGACCCTTTAACCTTTTAACCCCGTCATCTTGATGCTTTGTACAAAGTACTTCTGCAATAAGAAGAACAAGATAAGAATTGGAAGAACAGTAAGAACAGAACCCGCCATTTGCAAATCCCAGCGTGTGGTGTATTGTCCGACCAGGTAAGACAGCCCGACCGACAACGTTCTTTTCGCAGGGCTGGTCAACATCACCAGCGGCCAGAGGAAATCATTCCACACACCCTGAAAGGTCATGACCGCCAGAGTAGCCAAAATGGCCTTGGAATTTGGAATCAATATACGGAAATAGAACATGAGCGGATTGCAGCCGTCGAGCTTGGCAGCATCTTCCAGTTCGTATGGAAAAGTCAAGAAGAATTGGCGCATCAAAAAGATGCTGAACCCGTCAGCAAGCTGCGGCAGAATGACACCCAGGTGGGTATCTACCAGGCCGAGATAGCGCATGATGATGAAATTGGGGATGATCGTGATCTGGCTTGAGATCATCATGGTCGCCAACGTTAGGAAGAATAAGAAGTCCTTACCCGGGAACTTCATACGGGCGAAACCATATCCAGCCATTGAACAGAGGATAAGGCGGCCAATGGTTACTGCTGCCGTTATCTTAAAAGTGTTCAATCCATACTCGCCGAATTTGATCTTGGTCATTACCTCTGTATAGTTACTCCACACAAAAGGATGTGGGAACCAGTTGGGCGGCCAGGCAAACAATTGCTGCTGGTCTTTTAATGAAGTGGATAACATCCAAAGGAAGGGGACAATCATCATCAAGGCGCCAAGCGTCAGCAAAAGATAGACCAGGAAACGGCCAAACGATAATTTACTTTTAGGCTTATATAAGGAGTCAATCGCTGTAGTTTTCATTTTATTCCTCCCCATAAACCCATTTGCGGCGCATTCGCCACTGAATAATGGTCAACACTAAAAGGATGGCCATCAGCGCAAATGATATTGCCGCGGCATATCCCATTTTTGAATATTTGAAAGCGTTTTGCCAGACGTAAAAACCAACCGTGCTGGTGGCGCGAGCCGGGCCACCTTCATGTTTCATCGACATGTTGTAGACCAGGTCAAACGACTGCAATGAACCAATGACGCCCATGACTGCGGTGAAGAAAATGGCAGGTGTGATCAAAGGCAGGGTGATGTTCTTGAAAATACCCCGACTGTTAGCGCCATCCACTTTTGCGGCGTCGCGAAGTTCATCTGG
Organism: Anaerolinea sp.; assembly: GCA_013824385.1. The sequence continues at coordinate 1,916 of PNNU01000362.1, read as the reverse complement.
AACATCCTGCAAAGCAGCCAGAAAAATGACCACATTGAAGCCGAGGTTTTTCCAGACATCCACCAGGGTGATGGCGGTTAAGGCTGTTTTGGTATTTTGCAATAAGTTCCAGGAAGGGAATCCCAGGCTGGTGAGAAAAGTATTGAGTATTCCAAAGTCAGACAGCAGCCAAACCCAAATGGCGCTGACCGCCACCGAGGCAGCCACAACTGGGATGTAATAGGCGGTACGAAAAAAAGCCAGGCCTTTGATTTTTTGGTTTAATGCCAAAGCCAGTGCCAGAGACAGTAACAGATTAAGTGGAACACTCAAGAACGAATAATAAAAAGTGTTCGCAAATACTTTGCCAGTAGTGGGATCGGTAAACAGCTTGGCATAATTGGCCAATTGCACAAATTCCGGTGAAGACAGTAGCGACCAGTTGGTAAATGAGATGCCAAATCCGATGATCAAAGGAATCAGTTTAAACAGGATGATGATCAGTAGACTGGGTAAGACAAAGAAATAACCCCAGAAATACTTCCCCAAAGCCTTGCGAAATTTCTGAAAAACAGTTGGCGGGGGTTCCAAAGTGCGGGTAATTTCCATAGCTTACTCCATTTCTAAATCGATTTTGTTGATGTTTGATAAAGGGCGGTTTGCCCGCCCTTTATCAAAAGAAGAGAAGGGAGAAATCTTAGTTCGATTCTGCCAGAATTGGATTAATTGTATCGCAAGCGTTCTGCATTGCTTCAGGAACTGTGATGTCGCCAAGTAAAGCGGAATCCAGTTGTGCAGAAATGGCATCAGCAATTTCAGACCAGCGAGCGTGGGTCGGAACGCTTTTTGCAAAAGCAGCTGAATCAAGGAAAGCGGCGGCGTTGGTGGGTTTCTTGCCTTCCATGGCTTTCAAGAAGGAACCTTCGGCCACGGTTTTAATCGGGGCGATTTCAAAGCCTGCATCCTGGCGGATTTGATCGCCTTCAGGTCCGGTCGCAAATTTCATAAATTCGAAAGCTGCATCTTGTTGTTCTGAGCCAGAAAGGACTGAGTAGGCATTACCAAACAGGAAGGTAACTTTCGTGCCAGTAGGTCCAGCAGGCAGGGTTGTGGCGTCCCAATCAAAATCTTTGATGACGTCATTGAACTCGGTGACGGACCAGGGTCCGATCGGGTACATGGCGATACGTCCAGCTTCAAACATGTGCCAGTCATCCTGTGCGGCCAGATCGTTGGCAGAAGGAGCGACTTTGTCTGTGAGGGTTAAGTCAACCATAGCCTGGAAACCATCGATGGCGGCCTGATCGGTGAGTGTGCATTGTGTGGCATCAGCATTGAAGGGGGTGGCGCCGGTTAAGAGCATGTAGTAAGGCCACCAAAGGCGAGAGGTACCGAAGGTGTCGATGGTTCCATCACCGTTGGTATCTTGAGTGAGTTTCTTGTTGTACTCCATGAAGGTTGCCCAATCCATGCTGTCATCGGGGTAAGCCAAACCGGCGGCATCGAAGAGGTTCTTGTTATAGTAAAGGACAACATTTGAATAAGATGCAGGAAGACCGTACTGTCCACCATTGTTCTGGAACATGTCAAGGGTGCTCTGGTAGTATTGTGAAAGGTCATAGCCATCCGCATCAACCATGGGGGTTAAGTCGGCAAGAGAACCGGCAGCGGCCATTTCCTGGAGCATACCAAGATCCAATGAAGCAATGTCAGGAGCAGTTCCACCAGCAACCCAGGTCTTCAGGGAGGTGAAGTAATCAGCATAAGGCAGGAGCTGGAAATCAACGGTGATTTCAGGGTGTGCAGCCTGGAAGGCTTCAACAACCTTGGTTTCAGCACCTTCTGCGTTTTCGCTGTAGGTCAAGAAACTAACGACCTTGATGGTCACAGGTTCAACAGCAGCTTCAGTGGCAGCAGCTTCGGTTGCAGCAGCTTCT
>PNNU01000361.1 GCA_013824385.1 Anaerolinea sp. | reverse complement strand
GATTGAGAAAAATAAAGAATCTCTCTCCATCCATTGTTATTTTGGACCTAATGATGCCTGACATGGATGGCTGGCAGATTACAACTGAAATTCGCACTTTCAGTTCAGTGCCTGTAATGATACTTTCGGTCATTGACAATCCCGGGTTGGTCGCTCGTGCATTAGACGCTGGTGCGGATGATTATCTGATTAAACCTGCCCCCAGAAGTGTTTTGATTGCCCATATTAATAACCTGACTCGCCGCTTAACCCCAATGGATATGAACCCATCAACTCTTCAACTTAATGCAGAATCTCTCTTTTGATTAACCGTCATTGAATTACCCGACTAAGAAACCTTTTTGTAATTGATTATCCACCCAGGCCAATGCCTGGGTGCGATTTTGTATTGATCCAATCGCCTGCTCTTCTCGCAAACCATCAAGTAATTGCCCTATGCGAGGACCCTGTTGAATATCAAATTCAAACATCAGATCACGTCCGGTTATGAATAGCTTGGGGTTTATATATTCAGGATTAATAAACCAGGTCTCAACCAGTTGATGACAGAAAAACACAAAATCTGACCATTGCTCTTCATTCCATTTCTGAGTCTTGTTAATGGCAGCTTCTGCCAGAGTTAATACCGCAATATCCAAACCGGCAATACCCAAAACCTGGAAAAATCTATAAAGAAATTTTCGATCTGGTGTCTTTTGAGAGGAATAATGATCAAGAATAAAGCATTTATATCTTAGCGAAACACAAATTTGTTCTTGTTCTTCTCTTGAAAGTGCAAGACCTTCTGCTGCTTTCTCGCCTTCACTTTCATCCAAATCCCATAGTAACGCGATCAGACCATCCAGGGCTTGAATAGATCGTTCAGATTGATTAACCTGACAGAATCTATCACGAAGGAACGTGCCCGGTGAAAATTTTGAGTGGAAGATGTTTAGTTTTATATTCGTTGAATTTTCTTCAACTTCATCATTCACCAGACTGGAGATCATTTGATCAAGAATCTGTAAACGTAGAAAAGCACGTTTCGTCTCTGGCAAGCTCTCCAAATTGATTTGAGGAAGGATGTTGTATTTTGCGAAAAGTTCCAAAGCGAGCCAAGGTTTTTCTATTTCAAGTATCTTGAATAGTTCATCCCTTTTTCGTTCTTTAGATACGAAAGATAGGTTATCTACGACTTTCTTCAACAGTTCTATGGATGAAGGTTCTATTCGCAGATTATATTTTACCGAATAGCGGATGGCACGCATAACACGCAGTGGATCGTTGCTAAAACTGGATTCTTTGCATGGCCGCAGCCACTTTTCAATTAAATCTTGTGTTCCATGAAGTGGATCAATAATCTCGACAGGATTTGCAAGATCAACTGCCATGGCGTTAATTGTAAAGTCTCTTTCGCTAAGGTCATCCTTAAGGGTTTGGCCTCTCATTTGAGTAAAATCGAAAACCAGCCGTCCACCAAGATCATTTTTGGCAATCACCCTGCAGGCGCTGCGTTCATCATCAAGCATAAAAAAAGCTCCCGAGAGCTTTTCGGCCAATTTTCGGCCAATAATTCGGGGATCACTATCACAAACAAAATCCAGGTCCTGGTTGGGTTTGGAGAGTAATGCATCTCTGACTGCCCCTCCAACCAGGAAAAGTTGTTCTCCAGGCTGCATCAGTGAATGAATCACTTTTATTTCTTGCGGAAGAGTTATCAAAAGCCGACCTTATTCAATAGCTTGATATTTATCCAGGTCAACCACACCGATGAACGGAAGGTTGCGGTAATAATCATCAATATCCAGTCCATAACCAAATACAAATTTGTTGGGGATTGAGAATCCAGAATATTTCACCGGGACGAATACTTCACGGCGTTCTGCTTTATCAAGGAGTGTGCAAACACATAAACTGGCAGGTTTGCGGGTTGAGAGCAGCTCAAGTATCGCTGCAATGGTGTACCCGCTGTCAATGATATCTTCAACTAAAATGACATTTCGGTCCCGGATGTCTATATTCAAATCAAGTGTAATGCGAACGTGTCCGCTGCTCTCACGATTTCCTACACCATAAGAAGAAACCGCCATGAATTCTATGGCATGTGGAATTGATATTTGCCTCATGAGATCGGTTAGAAAAAGCACTCCCCCGCGCAAGATACAAACGAGGAGTAAATTATCCCGGTCTTTGAAATCCTTGCTAATTTCAGCGCCAATTTCTGCGATTCGAGCCTGCAATTTGTCTTCAGGAATTAGTACTTCACCAATGAATTCTCGATAATCTCTCATTCGCTCTCCAAAAAAAAGCTTATTCTCGCGGTACTTCATGGTGCAGGCGGCAGCGAGCTTCATACATCTCTGATGCTCCTACAATAATAATGGGGTCATCATAACGAGCAGGTTTGCCATTGACCAATCTTTGCGATCGGCTGGCCGGTTCACCGCAAACCATACAAATAGCTTGAAGTTTTAGAACTTGTTCAGCGCGCGCCATGATCACAGGCATACTACCAAATGGTTCGCCTTTGAAATTCAGATCAAGCCCGGCTACTAATACACGAATTCCTTTTTCTGCGAGGGTTTCGACAACATTTCCAATTTCGTAATCGAAGAATTGTGCTTCATCTACACCGACCACCGTTGTATCTGGTTCCAATAACCACATAATCTGGTCTGCACTTTGAACAGGCGTGGCATCGAAATCAGACCCGGCATGTGAGGTTACTTTTTCTACCCCATATCGCAGATCAATTACAGGTTTGAAAACCTGGACTTTTTGTTTTGCGATGGTGGCCCTTCGAAGGCGTCTGATCAATTCATCTGTCTTGCCGCAAAACATGGAACCACAGATCACTTCCACACTTCCGGTATGATGGGGCATGCCATTCCTCCAATTTGATGATTACTAACATTCTACCTTAAACTGAGAGTGTTACATAACTTGATTAGATAATAAAAACACCTCCGGTAAAAAACCGGAGGTGTCAGTAAATCAATTTTAATTAGACAACGATTTCTTCTGCAGCAGAGGGCAATTCATAACCCAACTGGCGCAGGCTTTTCTTCATGTCAATCAAGGATTTTCGGCCAAAACCTTCGATGGCAAGCATTGCAGCTTCGCCTTCGCCCATTTTGGTAATCAACTTGCCAATAGTATCAAGACCGGCCTTTTCGAGAGCTTCAGTGGCACGGGGAGGCAAACCAATTTCTTTGACTGAACGATCTGGTGAAACCTTTGAAGTTTCGCGTGCTTTTTTCTCTTCAACATATTCCTGGCGAGCCTGAAGCTTCTTGTAGAAGCGATCAACCTGGCCTTCAATATCGATCATACGTTGCTGTTGACCGGTGAAGAATGGATGGCACTTTGAGCAAACCTCAGTATGAATCTCTTTACGTGTTGATCCCGTTAACCAGGTGTTTCCGCAAGAGCAGACCACTTTGGCTTCTGGGTAATAAGTCGGGTGAATCCCTTTTCTCATTTCGCTGACCTTTCTGATGTCGTTATTTTTTACAATTGTCTCGAAAGACGGATTTGTAAAAACCTGGGTTATTCAGAGAC
>PNNU01000360.1 GCA_013824385.1 Anaerolinea sp. | reverse complement strand
GACGCTTTGACCGAGTATTATCTGGTTGCTCAACAAATGCATGCCTTGCATTAAATTATTTAGGTGAAGATACAGTACTAATTGGTACAGTGGGAACTGATTTTTCTGAGATTCTCAAATCAGAACTAGACAATAGAAATATTGGTTATAAATTATATCCGTCTGAACAAACAGGTGGGTTCAGTCTTATTTATGACGAGAGGGGAGATCGCACCCTGGATATTCTAGGTGTCGCTGAATCCATTCCTGTTAATGCTGAAATCATTTCAGACGCTGATTTTATATTAATTGGGCCGATATTAAATGAGATTCCAGTCGAATTAGTGAAGAACATTCGTTTACAAACGAAAACTCCGATTTTGACAGATCCGCAAGGGCTGCTCAGATTTAAAGATGGTGACTCTATTATTCATAAAAAAAGTCAGACTTATGCAGCAATTGCAAAATTATCAACCATAGTTAAAGCCAATGAACTGGAAGCGACAATCATTACCGGATTAGAACCAAGAGAAGATCCTGAAAAGTGCGTAAAATTATTGCACGAATCAGGTTGTCAAATTGCAATTGTGACACTTGCCGAGGCGGGATCCATTATTTTTGACGGCAAAGATATTTATAAAATTCCTCCTTATACAACTACAGCCATTGATCCCACTGGTGCAGGTGATACTTACGCTGCAGGGTTCATGTCTCAATACCTAATTACTCCTGATGATCTGACAAGGGTAGGCTGTTTCGCCTCATCTGTGGCTTCAATTATGGTCGAGAATAGTGGTCCAGTATTTCCGCTGACAAGGACTGAAGCAAACAGAAGGACGGAATCGTTACTTCAGGGCCCAATCGCGTTAAAATTGTAACTGTTCCACGGAGTATTCAAATTATGATGACTAAATTTCGCCAGAATTACGAAAGAATATCAACCCCCTTGGGAGTTATTAGTACTAAACTGGGGCTTACACCTAATTTTTGGACATGCGTGAGTTTAATAACTGGATTTGCGGCTGGAGTTCTTTTTGCTTTGCATTATATTTGGATCGGTTTAATTGTCATGGTGATAATGATAATTACTGATGTTTTGGATGGAGCAACCGCACGTGCAGGCAACTCTGGTACTCCATTTGGTGGTGTATTTGATCATTCAATAGACAGGTATGTTGAATTTGCTTTAATCGGCGGCCTTATGGTCGGAGAATATGTATCCCCATTAGTGGGTATATTTATTATTTCGGGCATGATCATGGCTTCATATGTTCGTGCAGCAGCCGAGTCAATCGGTGGAATTAAGAATTGTGTTGTTGGATTAGCCGGACGACAAGAAAAAGTAATTTTATTAATAATTGGTTTAATTTTAGTTCAGTTCGGATTAAACATTTATGGTCAAATTGCTTTTATACTAATTGGCGTCATTTCGCATATTACGGCTGTTCAAAGATTGATTTTTACCAAAAAAAATGCTTTAAAAGTTAAGGAGTAATTTACAATGTCAATAGATAGAATGGGAATTCATTTAGGGAGTTTCCTCTACATTCGTTTTTATGCATTGATTATTATAAGTGGTGCATTATTGGGTGCTTTTGTTGTCTCAAAATTGGCCAAAAAGAAAAAAATGGATCCTGAAATAATCTGGGATGTTTTACCCTGGATATTAATTGTCGGAATAATTGGTGCGCGTCTTTGGCACATATTTACTCCTGCACCCTCTCTGGTCGCTTCCGGAATCACCACCAAGTATTATTTGACTCATCCCTTGGAAGCAATTGCCATCTGGAATGGTGGGTTAGGGATTGTTGGTGGAGTTATTGGTGGAGCATTAGCTTTAGTTGTTTATTTGCGTAAAAAGAAAATGCAAATTGCTCCATGGCTTGATGTTATTGCTCCTGGTGTGATCCTTGCCCAGGCGATCGGTCGGTGGGGAAATTTTGTCAATCAAGAGCTATACGGTGGACCGACAAATCTCCCGTGGAAAATTTTCATTGAGCCTGCGTATCGATATCCTGGTTTCGAAAGCTTTTCCTATTATCATCCAACCTTTCTTTATGAATCCCTTTGGAACCTTCTTGTCTTTGCCATATTATTGTGGGTGGGTTCGAGATTTATTAAGTGGCTGAAAAATGGAGATGTTTTCCTTTTATACTTGATCGGATATTCAATTGGAAGATACTTAATGGAGTATTTAAGACTTGATTCTTCAACTCTAAGTGGTATCAATGCCAATCAAATGTTTATGGCGATAGTATGTGTGATTTCGATTGGAATAATGGTTTTTCGTCATCTCAAGAAAAAAGAACCTGTGGCAATAGCTGCTGAAGAGATCAGCCAGGACAAAGAATAATAATCAAAGGTTACCTGTAATGGGTAACCTTTTTTAATGAGGAGCAGATCATGGAGAGAATCACGATATTAGGGTCGGCTAATGCTGTGGCCAAATCAGATCAACAGAATACTCATTTACTTTTCGAGACGAGCTCAAGAAAAATATTGGTAGATTGCGGCGACCATGCCGCGGCCGGCCTGGCGCGAGCCGGAGTGGATTTAAACCAGATTACTGATTTGATTCTCACACATTTCCACGCGGATCATGTGGGCAGTTTGCCGCTGGTAATCATGGATATGTGGCTTGAGAAACGTACTGCGCCTCTGACCATTTACGGTTTGGATGTTACCATCGAAAAAGCTCAGAAGTTATTGGAATTGTTTGACTGGCAAAAATGGATGAATATGTTTCCGGTGGTTTTTGTGTCGGTGGCAGAAACAGGCAATCCAAAAATGATCGCGGATGATGAAGTGGTTATCTCGGCGTTGCCAGTGCTGCATCTGATTCCAACCATTGGGCTGCGCTTTGAGTTTGCAGGTGGCAGAACCGTTGCATATTCATGTGATACCGAACCCTGCGACGCATTGAATAGATTAGCCGACAAAGCGGATATTCTATTGCAAGAGGCAGCCGGACCGGGCAAGGGGCATACCTCACCAGAACAAGCGGGCGAGATTGCTTCAATCTGCGGTGTGAAACAACTTGTGCTGATCCATTATGAAGCCCGGCGAGGAAAGCAAACACTGCTTTCTGAAGCTCAAAGCAAATATGATGGAAAAGTAGTTGTGGCAGAGGATGGAATGATCTTGTAGCTTACCAGCCCTCGAGGAAGTTTTTCCACTCGGCGTTTTCATCAAGAAACTTGGCGAATATATACATGGCAGCTTGCGGCGGTTCCTTGACGGGACGCAGCAGGCTCATACCTGATTCCTGCAGGGTGCGTCCGCCTTTACGGTGATTGCAGGCAGGGCAGGCGGCGACCAGATTGGTCCAGGAATGCTGACCGCCTAGGTGTTTGGGTTGGATGTGATCGACGGTGAGAAAGAGGGTGTTTTTTTCGCAGTACTGGCAGGTAAATTGGTCGCGCCTGAATATTTCTCGACGGCTCAAACACACTTTTGGATGGGGTCTGTGCACCATACGCTGCAGACGAATGACAGAGGGAATGGGGAATACGGCGTGGGTGGTTTTGATGGTGCCGCGGCCGTTCAAGATGAGGGTGGCTT
>PNNU01000359.1 GCA_013824385.1 Anaerolinea sp. | reverse complement strand
CTTGATAAGTGAGGCGACAACCTGAGTCACATTCTCAAAAATCATCCCTTCCGGCCAGGTAGATTTCTCGTCTCTATTGAGTCGGATATCGATCATTCGAAATAATCTCCCGTAGAACATTCCCGGCTCATCATCCTTGCGGGTTGGATCCGCAATGACCTTCCAAACATATCCTCTAAGCTCAACCGGGTTAGCTTTTGCTTGAGGGAATAAATAATCAAAGTCCTTATCTGGCATCTTAAATGACACTCCGAACCTTCTAAAAAATACCGGCAAATAGGTGCGCAAATAGATGGGCAGGGGAATAGAATTAACCCTTACCTTATGCAGGCTTTTATTGAGATTGTGAAACACCCATGAATGGGAAATTAAAAACTACAAACGCAAAGCGTTATTTGCGAATTAAGGAGGGCGCACTCCCCACTCGAAAATGGATTTGATCAAAATGAATTAGGAAAATTGCCTCAGGAAATCGAAAAAAAGGACTTGACGAGCCCACGTAAAAGGGCTACTATACGCATATCGATCAACTATCGCTGCGTGCCGGGCAAGTGTGAACCAGCGTTCGTCGGTTTGGCTGATTTGCAGAACCCGCCGCACAAATGGCACGGATTCAGGAGCTTTGCTCATAACCCGGAGGTCGTGCGTTCGAATCGCACCCCCGCTACTATAAACCACCAGAAATGGTGGTTTTTTTGTTGTTTATACCCTTTTTATCAGCGACAATACGATTCAAGCCCATAACCCTAGGGTCAGTGGTTTGAATCGCCTCTCCAATAAAATTTAACTCCATATTTTTTTGCATATTAACTCCAAATTTATGTCATCGAGAATTAAAAAGACAGGATCACCAAAATTAGGTGATCCTGTCCACATTGATCAAACCTGCTTATCGCTTTCCGCCATCCCAAACGAGGAAGGGCATGTTCACAACAACTCCCGCCTCGGTGATAGTCAGTTTTCCATCTTTTTCAGCTTGCAGTATCTCAGCCTCGGATTTAAACTCAACTGCCGTTACCCCGTCTGCCCATTTTGTCAAAATAATCTGGCGTAGTGGTGAATATCCGTCCGTGCCGGGGGGATTATTGAAAACGTCAGGTTGGAACCCAAGCGGGCCCTTACCAGTCAATCCATTCTCAAAAACGTAGACATTTGCCAATGCAGATTCAGGTACGTCAGCCAACGCAGGCACATAAAGAACAGGTGATTTCATCATGTTGGTCAGCTTTTCTGCAATGCCAGCGTCAGATGCTTCAGTGTGGGTGAAGTAGATCTCTTTACCTTCAGCATAAGCTCGTCCTGCCGGAACCTGGGCAAAAGTGCCTGTGCCCTGGGGTTGTGCACTACAAGCTGCCAATAATATGGATAAAACGATTATGGAAAAGATTATTACCTTGATACGTTTTGATTTGAACATTTGTAGACTCATGTAAAAGTTTGTGACTAGATTTTCTTTGTACGCAGCCGAAGGCTGTTGGTTACCACAAATACACTGCTGAATGCCATTGCACCTGCCGCCAACACGGGCACCAAATAACCCAGTGCCGCCGCGGGGATGAGGATGATGTTGTAGATGAACGCCCAGAATAGGTTCTGCTTGATGGTGGTCATGGTGGCACGTGAGAGCTGGATTGCTCTTGCGGCACCTCGCAAATCACCGCTAATCAATACCACGGGGGCAGAAGCCATGGCCACATCCGCACCAGTGCCAATGGCAATACCTACATCGGATTGCGCTAATGCGGGCGCATCATTGACGCCATCCCCCACCATTGCAGTTACAAACCCTTGCGCTTGAAGTTTCTTGATCTCATCAGCCTTGTCGCCTGGAAGGACCTCGGCAAACACCTGGTCAATGCCCACCTGTTTAGCAATGGCTTGGGCAGTCTGTTGGTTGTCTCCAGTCAACATGGCCACTTTAATGCCCATCTTGTGGAATTGTTGGATTGCCTCAATGGAACCTTCTTTGACCGTATCTGCGATAGCGATTGCTCCAGAGACCACATTATCAATCGCGACTAATACAGTGGTTTTGCCTTCACCTTGCAGGCGTGAGACTTCTGAATCAAACGCCTTTGTATCAAATTGACGTTCTGACATCATGCGAGGACTTCCAACCAACACCTGCAAGCCATCCACTTGGGCTTCAACTCCATGACCGGCAGTGGCGCTAAATCCCTGCGGCTCGGATAACTTCAATTCTCGATTTCCTGCCTCTGCGACGACCGCTTCACCCAACGGATGTTCGGATCCTTTTTCCACAGAAGCTGCCATGCGCAAAATATCATCTTCTTTGAACCTGCTGTTTTTGACAACGATATCAGTAACCGATGGCTGTCCCTTGGTTATGGTGCCGGTTTTATCCAGAACGATCATTTTCACATGTCCGGCACGTTCAAGCGCTTCTGAAGTTTTGAGCAAGACACCCATCTCAGCACCTCTGCCAGTACCTACCATCACGGCTGTGGGGGTTGCCAGCCCCATGGCGCACGGACATGCGATCACCAACACGGCCACCATCACGATCAACGCACGGGTAAATACACTTACATCAGAATTGATGGCCAATGGAGGACCAAAGAACATCCAGGCTGCAAACGTAAGTAGCGCCATACCGATAACAGCAGGAACAAAATAACCTGAGATGCGATCCACCAATTTTTGAATGGGAGCTTTGGACCCTTGAGCTTCTTCCACCAGGCGGATAATCTGAGCCAGCGCGGTTTCTTTTCCAATTTTGGTGGCTTCGAATTTGATCATCCCTAGTTTGTTCAGGGTTGCACCGATGACTGCCGCGCCTGGTCCTTTTTCAACCGGCATGGATTCACCAGTCAACATCGATTCATCCACTGATGAACGACCTTCGACAACAACGCCATCCACCGGGATCTTCTCGCCAGGTCTCACAATGATCACATCACCAACCAGCACATCCTCAATCGGTACTTCCATTTCTTGACCGTCCCGAATAATGCGAGCACTTTTGGCGCGCAGCCCCATCAGCTTCTTGATGGCTTCACTAGTACGCCCTTTGGCTCGCACTTCCAGCAATTTGCCTAACTTGATCAAAACGATGATCACGGCTGCGGTTTCAAAGTAAACATGCCCTTTTAACAATCCGAACGTCACTGGTAGAGAATAGAGAAACGCAGCAGATGTTCCCAACGAGACAAGCACATCCATATTGGCTGAACCGTTGCGAAGTGACTTGAAAGCACCTACATAATATTGCCAGCCAACATAGAACTGAACCGGCAGCGCTAAAACGAGCATGATCCATTTTATCCAGGCAGAGTGTGAAACACGCATCGGTAGTAAACCAAGGTCACCCGACATTGCAATAATGAAGAGAGGGACGGTAAAAATTAAGCCAACAGTTAATAGTCGTTTTTGTTGGTCAATTTCTTTTTGACGTGCTGTAGCTTCAGCATCCTCAGTGTCACCACCGGCTTCAAGCGCTTCAAAACCTGCCGCTGAAATTGCGCGGCGCAGGTCAGTTTGACTGACCAAAGTGGGGATGTAATGGAGCTGCACTTTTTCAGTTGTAAAACTGACATGCACTTCA
>PNNU01000358.1 GCA_013824385.1 Anaerolinea sp. | reverse complement strand
CACTGGCTTTATTGGGGCTGGGAAAAGAACGCGTGGAACTGGTTCCTGTGGATGAACAGGGCAGGATGCTTGTTGAACAGGTGCCAACATTGGATAGCAACACGCTGCTGATTTTGCAGGCAGGGAATGTCAATTCGGGATCTTTTGATCCAATAGATGAACTTTGTGAAAGAGCTAACGCGGCTGGTGCCTGGATACACATTGACGGCGCGTTTGGATTATGGGCGGCGGCATCTGAAAATCAACGCCACCTGACCAAAGGAATTGAAAAAGCCGATTCCTGGTCGGTGGATGGGCATAAAACACTCAACACACCTTATGATAACGGTATTGTTTTGTGCAAGCACCGCGACGCCTTGGTTTCCGCTTTGCAGGCTGCTGGATCTTATATTCTTTACGGAGAAAACCGTGACGGTATGGTATTTACCCCTGAGATGTCGCGTAGGGGGCGTGCGTTGGAGATCTGGGCCACGCTTAAGATTTTGGGTAAAAGCGGCGTGGAAGAACTGGTCGACGGGCTTTGCGAGCGGGCCAGTCAATTCGCGGAGCAAATGCGCGAGAATGGGTTTGCCATCCTAAATGAGGTTGTGTTTAATCAGGTGCTGGTTGCCTGTGATACCCCCAAAAAGACCGCCGCTATGCTAAAGAATCTACAAAGATCCGGAGAGTGCTGGTGTGGGGCAGGTAACTGGCACAATACCCCGGTGGTCCGTGTCAGTGTCTGTTCATGGGCTACAACGGCGGAAGATATTGATCGCACTGTGACCGCGTTTGTGAAGGCCAGAGAAGGTGCCAAGGTTTAATACCTGGTCAAAATGTGAAAAGATATTAAGTGGTTATCAATCCAGACTGATAATGCATTTTTCCCCATAATTGGCTTTTCTCAACTACTTGCAGCGCCACTGTTGATGAAATAATTCTAATATCCCTCATCACGATTGGGGGTTACGTGTTTTCAGGTTTTATCTCAATCGGATATCATAAACAGTAATTGTTGAGTCTGCATCAGACTTCTTTTTTTCGAATGAAAAGGTGTGTGATAGAAACGCTAAAAGATGTAATTTGAAAGACAATTGTCAAACATCCAAATTTGCCTGGTCGAGCCTAAAAAAAATTAAGAATTTGATTTCCTGTTTTTCGAAACAGAGATTCATTATGAAAAACCTATTGACACCGGTTATAAAAATATATATACTCTAATAGTAAAACGTATTACTAATTCGTATTACCAAAGACCTCTTATGAAAAAGCATGTCATTACCATGTTGGACGTCGCCAAGCACGCCGGGGTTTCTCAGACTACCGTGTCTTTGGTGCTAAACAATCCCGAGACGCCCAATATTCCAGATGAAACTCGACAACGGGTATTGGCATCTGTGGCTGAACTTGGATACCGTCCAAATGTTTTAGCTCAAGGATTGCGCATGAAGAAATCTGGAGTGTTTGGTTTTATTACTGATTCCATTGCGATTTCACCCCATGCCGGGAAAATATTCGAAGGTGCCCAAGATATCGCCTGGGAAAATGACAAAATCTTGATATTGGTTAACACCAAAACAGACCCCATAATGGAAGCGAGTGCAGTTGACATCCTTTTGGGTAGAAGAGTGGAAGGCATTATTTACGCAACCATGTATCATCGTGCGGTCACAATTCCTTCCGCTTTACGTGAGTTACCAATGGTGTTGTTGGATTGTTTTGTAGAAGACCATAAAATTCCTTCTGTTGTGCCTGATGAATTTGGCGGTGGTTACACGGCAGTGAAGTATTTGCTGGAAAAGGGACATCGAAGAATTGGGTTCATAAATAGTGGTGACGATATTCCTGCTTCCTCAGGCCGTTTGGAAGGATATAAGTTTGCCCTGGAAGAATATGGTGTCCCATTCGACCCGGAATTGGTTGCTCGAACTGAAAAGCACACAGATAAAGGTTATCCTTGTGCTCGAAAACTCTTACAAATTGAAAACAGACCCTCTGCGTTGTTTTGTTTCAATGACCGCGCAGCCATGGGCGCGTATGATGCCATCAGGCAACTTAATCTTAAAATTCCGGATGATGTCGCAGTTGTTGGTTTTGACAATCAGGAAATTGTCTCCGAGAATCTTTATCCATCTTTAACCACAATTGAATTGCCCCATTATCAAATGGGCGTTTGGGCGGTACAAAAACTAGTCGATATATTAACTAGTAATGGCCAGGTTGATCCAATTCAACATAAAATGCCATGCCCAATTATTGTCAGAGATTCTGCCTGAAGGGATTTTTTTTGCCAAATTAGTAAAACGTATTACTAAAATTAATTGCAAGATTTCGTTATTTTGAAAACATAAAGGAGGATTAATCGGGGAACTTATTCCATGTTCAAGAATTGTTATGTGCAACCCACATTAAAGGGCGTTTATTAAAAACTCGGATTTGAGACATAAGGAGAGAGACATGAAATCAAGAGGTTGGAAGTTTTTGACGATTATTGTATTGGCTGCCATTGCTTTGGCTGCCTGTACACGACCTACAGCGCCTCAAACCAATACACTCGATGCTTCTACCACTACCGCCACTGAAGCACCAACCGCTGTGAGTGAATCTAGTGTTGCATCAACTTCTCCGGCTACACTAACGATGTGGTATCACGGAGCCGGAAACGAAACTGAGAAGGAAGTTCTTCTAGGTATCGTTGAAGATTTCAATAATTCCCAAGAGAATTATGTGGTTGAAGTTCAGGATTTCCCTCAAATCAGCTACAACGAATCGATTGTTGCGGCAGCTCTGGCGGGTAACTTGCCTGATATCATCGACGTGGATGGACCCGTTATGCCAAATTGGGCCTGGTCAGGTTATATGGCTCCGCTCAATATATCTCAGGATAAACTCGATACATTCTTGCCTACTGCCATCGGAAAATGGGATGGAAAGGTTTATTCAGTAGGTTTATGGGAAGCCGCCTGTGCCATTTACGCTCGCAAATCAGTATTAGAAAAATATGGTATCCGAATACCCACCTTGGAGGAGCCCTGGAACTTGGAAGAGTTTAATTCAATCTTAAAAACATTAAAGGATTCAGGTGAATTTGATTATGCCCTCGATATGGGCATGGCTTGGAAGGGTGAGTGGTATCCCTATGGATTCTCTCCGTTCTTACAAAGCTTTGGGGGAGACATTCTGGATCGCTCCACGATGGCAACCGCAGAAGGGGCATTGAATGGTCCAGAGGCTATCGCATTTGGTGAATGGTGGCAGAGTTTATTCACTGAGGGATATGTACCTGGAATTACACAGGATTCTGCTGATCGTGACACAGGATTTATAGATGGGAAATATGCCTTACAATGGAATGGTAACTGGGCCGGTGGATTGGCGATAGAAAAACTGGGCGATGATCTCTTAATCTTACCCGCGCCAAACTTTGGAAACGGCTCGCGCATTGGTGCGGGCAGCTGGGAGTTTGGAGTTTCTGCCAACTCGAAAAACGTAGTGGGCGCAACGGAGTTCATCGAGTTCATGATGCAGGATGAATACCTGGTTCAGTTCTCAGATGTCACCGGTAATATTCCTGCTACCAGCACCGCGGCAGCGGAATCGAAAAATTATTCGCCAGGTGCT
>PNNU01000357.1 GCA_013824385.1 Anaerolinea sp. | reverse complement strand
TAGCACCCATAAGGTAGGGTCCAAAAATAGATTCGTAGCTATGCCCAGTATCGCCATAAAAAATGGTGTAGTGTTTTTCGCTAAGTTCTGGTTCTGTTGGTAAAACAACGTCTGGTTGAGTCTTTACAGATTCTGCCGATGGTTGCTCGACCGCGGTCGGAACCTGCGCTTTTTTTGTTTTTACTTCGGTATTTCCATTTGATCCTGTCCCTAGAGAGCGGCGGAATGGGTGTTGAGTAGCTGTCGCATTACGTGATTCTGGACAATAAACGACAATTTCTTTTCCATCCGAGGTGAAATACGACAGGTTGATCCGCGCAAATTCGTCATCTGGCTTGCGTTTATTCATTTGCTCTTTGACGCGTCGCCTGGATTCAACTGCATAGGCAACATACTCTTCAAAATCCGAATCGCTGGGCGGCCCATCTGGATGAAGAATTTTAAGGAACGCACAAACTGTCTTTTTAATACCCTTCTCGTCACGACCCTCAACATTCTGTCCCAGCCGAATTCGTTTAGTAACTTCTTCATACCGATTGGTGTGAGAAAATTGATGATGGAATGCTTCTGCTAAGTAATCTGTGATGAAGCCATAATTCCCCGTCAAATATTCGCTGCTATTCTTAGGCATTTCCCAGCCGGGTAAATAGCATGCAAATCGGTCCATGATTGCCAGGTCAAACTCTCTTGGCATTGGAATAAACAGATCGTGTTCGTTTGAATTGGCCAACTGCTCGATGGAATGATCGATATTGCCGTTGAAAGCCAGGCTGGCATCAGCTATTACTTCCGCACCGCGCGAGAAACGCCCATTTGCCATGAAATCTTTCATGATCTGAATGGTGGTGGAGTCTTTAATCTGGATGCCGGCAACTTCATCAAAAGCGACCGTGTCCCAGAAACCAACCAGACCGGTTCGTTTGCGGGCATTATTGTAGAACAAGATTGGCGTAGTCGCCTGGCCACCGCTTACCAATGTCGAGTATGGAGAGAATTCGCTAAAGAAATAGGATTTACCGGTTCCGCGTGGTCCTAGTTCGATAAAGTTATAATTCGGTTCTACCAGGCAGGAAAGGCGGGACATAAAGTGGAACTTTTGCCTTGAAGATAATTTGCCTGGTTCCAGACCAACTGAACGCAAAATTATATCCAGCCATTCGTCTCGCGAGAATTTCCTGCGACCAGTGGTGTAGCCTTCAAAATCAAAACGGCTCAATTGAATAGGACGCAAATCTTCAACATAAAAAGTGTAATCATCATCTTCAATTTCGTTATACCCGACAGTGATTTCTGCCCAGATACCACCTTCCAATAGACGATCATTGTCTCGGTAAAATTTCTCGTTGATTGCCACTCGCTGGGAGTTGAAATTTTCAAGGGCAGCCCAATGACGCTTTTCTTTTTCAACATAATTGACATGCACTTTATCAATAAAGCGGTGTTTTCCTTTGGTTGCGACCTTAGACTGAGCAGCGTTCGCCTCATCGGCACGCACATAATTATCTTGCAGGGTTGCCAGTACAGCCTCCAGCCCCTCCTGGATTTCTTTCGGGTCTTCACTGGCGCAATAACGTGCTAATAAGAATTCCAACACAAAGGTCGGAACATTCGTGCCCTTTTTGATACGATGTAATAGATCTTTGCGGACAGCTTTACCTTCAAAAACCCCAAGAAGTTTCTCGTCTAATATATCCATAGTTACACCGTATAGTCCGTTTCAAGTTCTAATGATTTACCCAGGGCAGTTTGTGTGATCGGATCAAGAGCTTTCACAATGAATTTACCCTCAAAATCCATGTCCATCTTTATTGTGATTGGGATGGTGTCCCCTGGTTTCAAAGTAATAATCCGTGTTGCAGGGTTTACTGGACCGCCTAACTTTGCTTCTCCAACGACATGCCCCTTTGCGTCATAAGCTTCAATCATTAAGTCTGTTTCTTGAGCAAAGAGGTCGGAAGCACCTGCTTCGAGTTCAATTACCGGTAATCGGGTTGTGATCTTCTTTGACCCCCGTTTATAACTCAGTATGACCGACAATTTGCTGCCTATTCCCGTTTCCGCCGCACGAATCCGCACTGCAATCACCGGGACAATCGCTTCCTGGAGAGAGAGACCTCCATGGAAATACCATTGCCCGGCACGATAAGCCACCAATGCTCGTGGAACCGCTACCTGGCTATAGTCCCCTTTAATGCCTAACATTTCAGAGGGTAGAACCAGGTTGGATGCATCGCCAATCCCATCGCCGAGAAGTGTTCTCTCATGGACATTGATCCATTTACCAGATGGCTTTGTGCATACATCCCCGGGTTCAATGGCCGTATTCAAGAAAAAGCCATGATCAGTCGCAATGATGACGTCTTGAAACCCCAGATCACGCAAGTTAAAAATGGCTGAACGGATTTTCTGGAAGGTGCGACTGATCAACCCTGGGGCTGCTTCCGGATTGGCTTCAAAATCATTGTCCATATCATTGCTACGAATAACCAACAGTTCAACAGTACTATCGATTTTGGGGTTATCACGAACAAACCGGACCAAATCCATTTCAGTGAATCGCTGCCCATACCGTTTTCGAAGTATATCCATACGCTGGGCGACGCTGGTTAATGGCTGATCACCCAATACAACCAACAATTGGCTATCCTTGTTCAATAATTTTAAGTTTTGACCGGCCCCCGGAAGAAGTGTAGCCATGCCAACGGGTGTGACTGTCGGCATCTGCGCACAAGCAACCTGAACTTCAACCTGTCCGGCTTCATTTAAGTGTTTGGCCAATTCAACGCCCAGTTCATAGCGCATGGCATCAATCAAGAGGTAAGCCACACGCCGGCCACTTTCAAGCAATTTAGGGGCGACCAATTTATCGAATACATCCGTATTCGACAGACGTCCCGAAACCGGCCAGCCGGATTTTTCGATATGGCGTACTAAAACCCCGTGGACTTTCTCCATTAATTTCCGGTATGTCGAGCGAGATTGACTGATCACCTCAATCGATGCACCGCCTGAATCGAGAAGGTCTCCCGCTGCCTGTTCAAATTCGCGTTGAAGACGATCTACCTCACGCATACTGCTGGTGTAATAGTCCAACAAAGTGTCTATACTTCGAGTATGGTCAGAAAGTTGACGCTCGGTATCATCACAAGCTTGTACCAGGCTGGCAGCCGAGTGAAGCAGCGCCCATTGCGCCTGGTTTTCACCCCGGCTGACCCAGACGGATTGTTCGTGCCGGTTCAACACGCTGCGCAGTTTGTCGACATTATCTCGTTTAAGCGCATCTACTGCCTGATTGAAACAAGCACGTTCTTCAAACGGGAAGGTATCGCGAATGCCGAAATCATCAATTTTCTCGCATATGGACGGCAGATTTAACTCTATTTCTATTCCCTCGGCCCGTTCAATATAAAGCGCTTGGGTGCGCCGGTCATTCCGCAGCCGGTCGCACAGATCTTCTACCAGGTGGAGCGCTTCTTGAGGGGCGCAAGGCACATTCGTTAAAGCAGGCGGAAGATCGCCGGGTAGATCAAAGTCGAATTCACTGAACAACAAGAAACGCCATAGCTCATCTGCAAGCGCGCTCCAGATGAGCTATGGCGT
>PNNU01000356.1 GCA_013824385.1 Anaerolinea sp. | reverse complement strand
TTCAAGAGTATCAGTCTTTTTAAAGGAGAATTCTTTGCCCTGGGTGCAGCCTTCCTTTGGGCGCTATCCTCCGTACTATTTAAATCACTCGGAAAAACCATCCGTCCACTTGAGTTAAACCTGATCAAGGGCATATCCGGGTTCATCCTTTTCGCGATTACCAGTCTGGTGATTGGTGAAGTCTTTACATCCATTCGACCGGCCGCCGTTATGGCATTGGTTATCAGCGGTGCGGTGGGCATCGGTTTTGGCGATACCATGTTCTTTGAAGCCATCAACCGATTGGGAGCCAGACGCTCTTTGTTGATCACCATTCTGGCGCCACCAATGACCGTCATCTTTGCCTGGATATTCTTACGCGAATCATTGAGCCTTATCGCCTGGGTAGGTATCGCAATCACCATTTTGGGGGTCGCCTGGGTGATCACCGAAAAGAGTAAGAATGAACACGAAGAGAGTAAATTTTCCTGGCTGGGTATCTTCTTTGGCTTTTTGGCCGCACTCACCCAGGCGGCCGGAGCCGTATTATCCCGTTGGGCGCTAACTGAAAGTTCGGTCAGCGCGCTGCAAAGCGCCTTGATCCGATTACTGGCAGGCACGGCAGTGCTGCTGCTTTGGATACTTATCCGCCGAGAGAAAGTTGGCGCCTGGTTAAAACCCGCACCCAAGAAACAACTTTGGAGCATCCTGGCTGCTGTGATTCTTTTTGGAACGTATGTTGCCATCTGGATGCAACAACTTGCTTTTAAATTCACAAATGTAGGCATTGCACAAACACTTTTGGCCACCAGTCCCCTCTTTATATTGCCGGTGTCAGCCCTGCAAAAAGAAAAACTCAGCTTTCGTTCTGTTCTGGGTGTACTTATATCAATTGCAGGGGTTGGTTTGATCTTTCTGGCTGGATAGTACCCATTTATTTTACTTCCGTAAAAACGCTGTCCACTCCATCGACGGTGAGGATTAATTTATTTTCTTCAACACGATACACGATAGTTTGATCCGGGATCGTACCATCCGTGCTGGCTTTAACCAGAATGGTGTTAGGTTCTTGTGTGGTAAATGGCAGCGTGATGGAAGTCTTATCGTTGCTCATGGTCACATTACCATCATCCTTAAATTGCATAGTGATGCCTGAATCAGGTTCCTGCCAGGTGCCGATCAGCGGATTGTCATTGCTGCAACCTGCCAGAAAAACGAAACAAAAAGCGATCAACAGTGTTCTTGTTAAGTAGGTTTTAATTTTAGTCATTTAAATTCCTCACACTTTCAAAACAAGTTTACTCATTCATACCAAAGATGACAAGCCTTGAAAACTCAAAAAAATATGACCAAATTCCTATTTATTTAGGTTGGCAAATTGATATACTTTACAAGTAATATCCCATTAGGAGTGGATCAATGAAAAAAGTCGCAATCGTAACCGATTCAACCGCATATCTTCCACAAGAATATGTAGACAGTCTGCCCATCGAAGTCATTCCATTAACCGTAAACTGGGATGGAAATACTTACCGCGATGGCATCGATATTAAACCAAATGAGTTCTATACGCGGCTTTCGAAGAGTTCCACCATGCCCACCACCAGCCAGGCAACGGTAAAAGACTTCAGTGACATTTATGAAAAATTAGTAGCTGAAGATTACGATATCCTCACCCTGCCGATCAGTTCGGGCATTTCAGGCACCATTAATTCAGCCTATCAAGCACAAAAAATGTTCCCAAAAGCAAATATTGAAATCATAGATACCAAACTGGTATCTATGGCGCTTGGGTTCCAGGTTTTAGCCGCTGCACGCGCCGCAAAAGACGGTGCCAGCCTGCAAGAGACAAAAGAAATTGCCATCAAAGCCTATGATCATATTGGCGTTTATTTTGTAGTAGATACCTTGAAATATCTGCACGCCGGCGGACGCATCGGAGGAGCAAAACGCTGGTTCGGTACCGCATTGAAGATCAAACCTGTGCTTGAAATCCGCGACGGAAAAATCGAAGCGGTTAAAAGTGTGTACACCTTCAGCAAAGCACTGGATGAAATGATCAAACTGGTTGAGAAGGATGTTGATGGCCGCACCCCCGTGCGCATTTCCGTCTTCCATGCGCTGGCCGATGAGGCCGCACAAACCTTGCTTGATCGAACAGTCAAACACTTTAATGCTGAAGAAGGCATTTTGAGCTTCGTCAGCCCGGTAGTCGGCAGCCATGTTGGCCCCGGCACCATCAGCATAGCCTATATGGCTGGAATGTAAACGATAATAATAAGTTGCATCATCCGCAAAGCTCTTGGATTCCAGGAGCTTTTTTTATCCAAATTGAGAATGGCTTTTTTGAAAATCCTCGACTTGTTATTGCTTAGGATAAAATCCCTCAGATAGCAGGTGAGAATACATAATTCAGATACAATAAAGTCAGTTTTTTACAAGCGATGAACAACATGGATCATATACAAATTGCTTACGATCTTCTCGTGATAATGATCGGCCTGGCGGCTCTCTCCATTGCTGGATTTTGGGCTGTTAAATCTCACGAGCAATATCTACGAGATTTCATTATTCTTTATTCCCTGTTTACACTTGCGCTGGTCCTCTCCATGCTGGTGAAATATATTGCACTGAACCTTCAAACAATTCCATCAGAGGTTGGATTTATCTTGATCGGAATGGGTCAGGTCGCAAATTTTGGTGTATTGGTTGCTGCGATTCATTTCTTAAACGGATTTTATAAAGTAAAGAAAGGTAGACTTCTGACGCTTTTCTTTGTCCTCTTGCTGATCGTTTGCGCCGCGGTAACTTTTGCTCCTTTCGGCTTCCATTTCAACCCTGGCAAACAAATGATCAGTCTCGGTTTAGGATACAGGCTAGGCGCGATTGGTTATCTGGCTACATTTACTTTTCTGGTCCTATTGGGTTTTACAGGACTCCACCGCGTTTGGCAAAATCAAATCCGCACCTTTGTTCTCGGTTTGATGATCTTCGCGGCAGTAGGGTGGCTTGAAACCTTGATCAGTTTTCCTTCAAATTTTCAACAACTGGAACTACGAATGGCCGACAACGGAAAATTCCTCTTTAGTTCCATTCCATATGCACTATATGGAATTTTCTTGATCTGGTTTTTTCTCAACCGCTTTTCACCCTCTTCTAAGCTGGAATTCTCAGTGAATGACGCTTTTGTCTCCAAATATGGGATCACTGAACGGGAATGTGAAATTATCCAATTAATTGCTAGAGGAAAAAGTAATGCGGATATTGCAGGTGAATTGTTCATCTCACTCGCAACCGTAAAAACTCATCTTCATAATATTTATCGTAAAGTGGGAATTGACAGTCGGTTCGACTTGTTGGCAAAGCTTCAATCTGAGAAATAAATGTAATTACCCTGGTCTCAATCCAAAGTTGTACCCCAATTAAGCCAAAATACAACCAAAGTTCGATTTTATTAAATACCAAACTACTGCAATATTGTAGCGTGCTTTGTTTTGCCATGTTTGGATATCAAAGCATTAATCCATATAAAAGGTGGTGCTCCAATGAAAATGAAAAAGAAAAAAGTGTTCTCAAAAATCCTCCCCATTCTGATGTTAACTGTTTTTTGTTTGGCAACGGTGG
>PNNU01000355.1 GCA_013824385.1 Anaerolinea sp. | reverse complement strand
GTCGACTGAATAAACCCGCAATAACAATTTTCCGGATATCAATCCAAAAATCGATTGACCTTTTTCTTAATGAAAAGACCTAACTGTTAGCAATTCATCCAGCCGATAGACTGGAAACCCGCAAACTCAAAGACAGGACATACTATGATTAATCCGCATCCAGGACTACCAGAATTACAGTATGTAAAACCCGCAACCCTTCAAGAAGCCAGTAAATTTCTTGCTGAACATGTTGGCGATGCGAAACCTTATTCCGGAGGAACTGATAGTTTTGTTCGCCTTCGTGATGGGGTCTTAAAACTGGATTACCTCGTTGATATTAAAGGATTGGTAGGAACCAAAGAGTTATCCTTTGATGCTAAAAAGGGACTAACTATTGGAGCCGCTATTACCATGAACCAGGTGGTGAGCCATCCAGACGTAATCAAGCATTACCCTAACCTGGCTGAAGCAGCAGTATCAGTAGCCAGTTATCAGTTAAGAAATCGCGCCACCATTATCGGTAATATCTGCAATGCTTCTCCTGCTGGAGACACCATTGGAACCTGCATGCTCCTTGATGGCATCCTAAAAGTCCACGGCGTAGACGGAGTCCGCGATATCCCCCTCAACAGCTTCTTCCTGGCACCAGGACGAACTGTCTTGAAACCAGGTGATGTTGTGGTTTCCATACAACTGCCTGTACCTCCCAAGGGATTGGTTGGAACCTATAAAAAACTTGGCCGAAATCGGATCGGCGACCTTTCCATCGTTGGTGTCGCAGTCGCTGGATACCCAACAACAGAAAGCGCTTCCGGTTACCGGTTCCGCATTGCACTCGCCTCCGTTGCCCCAGTTCCATTTGAATCTTTCAAAGCTGAAGCTGTCCTTTCAGGCAAAAAGATCACCGCTGAATTGATTGATGAAGCAGCCGTGGCAACCATGGAATCTGTGACTCCCATCGACGATGTGCGCGGATCAGCCCGATATCGCAAACAAATGGTTAAAAACCTGACTCGTGAAGCGCTCACAGAAGTCTGGACGAAACTCAGCAAGTAGCCTTATAGGCTATTTGATCCTGTTCAGGAGGTAATAATGACTTTGAAAACCATCACTCTCACCGTCAATGATATGGTTGAAACGGTGGATGTTCCCCAGAATATGACCCTTCTCCAGATGATCCGTGAGAAACTGTCGCTCACCGGCACAAAGAACGGCTGCGCTGCAGGTGAATGCGGCGCCTGTACTGTATTGATGAACGGTGAACCCGTGAACAGCTGCATGGTTCTTGCTGCAGAATGCGATGGCGCCAACATCACCACTGTAGAAGGGTTGGCCAAGGCTGGCAAGTTGTCTAAATTACAAGAAACCATCATCCAAGCCGGTGGTGTTCAATGTGGATTCTGCACCCCTGGTATGTTGATTTCAGCCACTGCCCTGCTAAAACGCAATCCAAATCCTACAGACACTGAGATCAGATCAGCTATCGTTGGTAACTTGTGCCGCTGCACAGGTTATGTTCGCATCGTGGATGCCATCAAGATGGCGGCCAAATAGGCCTGAAAGTCGATCAGAATCAGGATAGGCGAAATCATCCAAGGAGCCAAATTATGGCAAACGCAAAATCAAAAGAACAAGTTATTAACCCAATCGGCGCAAGCCTGCCGCGTAATGATGTTTATGAAAAAGTAACCGGTACCGCGGTCTATACCGATGATTTTCAATTTGGAAACAAATTGTTATTTGCCCGTGCCAAACGCAGTCCGTATCCACACGCTTTAATCAAAAAAATCGATACGAGCAAAGCTGAAGCTTTGCCTGGTGTTAAAGTCGTGGTCACCGGCAAGGACTTCCCCAATAGAATCGGCCTTTATCTGCAAGATAAAACCATTTTCGCCACGGATCGTGTGCGCTTTATTGGTGAGCCGGTAGCCGCGGTTGCCGCTGTTAGTGATGAAGTGGCTATGAAAGCCATAGAATTAATTGACGTGGAGTATGAAGAGCTTGAAGCCGTTTTCGATGCTGAATTCGGCGCTTCAGATAAAGCCCCTTTGATCCACCCTGACCTGGGTAATTATATTTGCCCCAATTTTATCTTCCCAAAAGCCGGCACAAACATCGCCAACCATTTCAAGATTCGCAAGGGTAACGTATCTGCTGCCTGGGAAAAATGCGCCCACATTGTTGAGCGCTCCTTCAAGATACCTCACATACAACATGTGCCCATTGAAACCCATATTGCCATCGCCCAGATGGACGAAAAAGGCAAAGTAACAGTTTGGGCTTCATCCCAATCTCCCTTCGCACAACGTAACTTGATTGCCCACGCTTTACACATTTCACAGAGTGACCTGCGCGTGATCGCTCCATTGGTCGGTGGCGGTTTTGGTTCCAAAGCCGGTGTTACCATGGAAGCCATCCCCGTGGCTCTCGCCACCAAATGCAAAGGTTGGCCGATCAAATTCATTCTGACCCGCGAAGAAGAGTTTTATACCAATTTTGTCCGCCAGGGACTCACCATCCATGTTAAGGTCGGCTGTGATAAAGACGGCAACCTCTTAGCTCTAAAAAACATGATGTTCTGGGATGGCGGCGCTTCAACCGAATACGGCACCAATGTGACCCGTGCTGCAGGCTACTCCAGCTCGGGCCCCTATGACATTCCAAATGTTGAAACCGACAGTATCTGCGTTTATACCAACCACCCCATCGGCGGCGCCTACCGTGGATTCGGAATGTCCGAACTGCACACCGGTTTGGATCAATCAATGGATGAATTGGCTGAAAAAGCCGGCATTGATAAGGTAACCTTCCTCAAACGGAACGGTGTTACTGAAGGTGATGTATTGGTTACCGGCATGATCATGCACAAAAATGGTATCCAGGAATGCATCGACAATGTGGCTAAATCACTGAACTTTAGTGAAAAAGCCAAACCTTCTTCATCTGATCGCTTGCGCGGCAAAGGCATCGCCATCATGTGGAAAGCCCCCGCCATGCCCCCCAACCCCGGTTCAAGCGCCTGGGTCGAAATGTCAGAAGATGGCAACGTCACCGTTGGCCTGGGCGGCCAGGAAATCGGCCAGGGAACCTTTACCGTAATGGCACAGATGGCTGCAGCGGCTCTGGGTGTGCCTTACGAGAAGGTGCGTATTGCCGGCCCTGTGGATACCCAATACAGCCCTTACGAATGGCAAACCGTAGCCAGCCGACTCACCTGGAGCATGGGCAACGCTGTGGTTTTGGCAGCCAAAGATGCCAGACGACAAATTCTTGAAACAGTCGCCGAAGCCTGGAAAGAAAACACAGAAGACCTGGATATTATCAACGGCGTGGTTGTCTCTTATAAGAGTGAAAAAGAGACCTCCCTTGAAAATATCGTGATCTACGGTATGCCCAAAGATAATAACGAAGGCTGGACAGGCGGCCCGATCGTTGGACGCGGTTCCTTCATGCCCAAGTATGTCACCAACCTCGATGCAGAAACTGGTCAAGGACCTCGCGCCGTAGTGCATTACACAGTCGGTTGTGAAGGTCTCGATATCGAGATCGACAAGAACACCGGCCAAATCTACGTACTCAAGGGTGCAGCTTCCTTCGATGTTGGCAAAGCCATCAACCCGGCGTT
>PNNU01000354.1 GCA_013824385.1 Anaerolinea sp. | reverse complement strand
CGATCCTGCACGCTTTGAAGAGATGTTTGAGCCTTTCCACCAATTGGATGGCTCTTCGACCCGAAAACAAGGCGGCACCGGTTTGGGTCTCACATTAGCCAAGAAGATCGTTGAGGCTCACGGGTCACACCTTGTGGTCACCTCCATCCTTGGCAAGGGCAGCAAATTTGATTTCATGCTGCAAACCAGACCAAATTAGGGATAAACACTATTCAAAGCTTATGGCGACTCAAATGAAAAATCCAGGTTCAAGCGGTGAAAGACTGAATAAATACTTCAATTTGCTCTCCAGTACTTCCTCGTGGAAAGAGACTCTTGAAGAATTATTCCTTGTTTCTCGTGATGACTTTATCTTTGATAACCTGGTTATTTACCAGACTGAGTTTGAATCCAATTCACTTGAAGTGCTGTTTGCCAAATCTACCGGACGCGGCAAATCAGCTGAAGCGGATGCCTCGTGGGGTGAATCACTTGCCAGCCGTGTGATCCACGAGAACCGGTTGATCTGCGAAGAGCCTGATGAAAAAGGTCATCATGACCGCATTGCCCAACCCTACCTTTTAGGTCTTCCCATCAATACTGAAGATAAATTGCCAGGAGTATTGATTTTTATCCGATTTGGCGGGCCCGCTTTCAGTGATGAAGACAGCCGATATGCTCAATGGACTGCTAATTTGACCACCTCCATCGTCCGCAAAAAACTATTGGACGAATTTATGTCCAAAATTGAAAATATTCAGTCTGTCACCAAACTTCAGGCTGATTTCATCAGCACCATTTCACATGAATTACGCAGTCCTTTGGGGTTCATCAAAGGCTATACCACCACACTTCTGCGAACCGACACAAACTGGGATCGTGAAACTCAAAAGGATTTTCTAGAAATTATTGAACGTGAAACAAACAACCTAACCGATTTGATCGAAGATTTGCTGGATTCTTCACGTCTGCAGAGCGGCCAAATGAAGTTTGATTTTCACCTGGTTCGCATCGATTCACTGATCAGGGATGAAGTCAACCGGGTACATCTGACCAATCCTGACCAGAAAATTGAACTCGATTTTGAGTCACAAATCCCGGCCATTGAAGGCGATCCGCGTAAACTGGCACAAGTATTTGACAACCTACTCTCGAATGCGCGTAAATATGCGCCTGAAGCTTTATTGCAAATCAAACTTTACAAAGAAAAAAAACATCTGAACATTGAGTTCATTGATTGCGGTCCGGGTATACCTGAAATTTACCAGCCTCGAATTTTCACCCGGTTTTTCAGAGTTCCAGAACAATCCATGAAAGCACATGGCACGGGCTTGGGATTATTTATCTGCAAACAAATCATCGAAAACCATGAAGGAACCATCACGGTATCCTCATCACAAACAGGTACCAATTTCAAAATCTCGTTACCTTTTGTCCTTGTTGAAAAAAAGATTACTACGGAGGAAAGTATATGACCATCAAAATACTGGTTGTCGATGATGAACCTCTTTACCTTCGATTGCTCAAAGTAAACCTTGAATCAGAAGGCTACGAAATAATCTCAGCAAAAAATGGGGAAGAAGCTCTTGAACAATTAACCCTCGCCATGCCAAATCTGGTTATCATGGATATTATGATGCCAAAAATGGATGGCATCGCAGCCTGTGAGAGAATCAGACAGTTTTCAAATGTGCCAATTATTTTACTTACTGCACGCACTGAAGAACAAGACCGCGTTAACGGTCTAAACATTGGTGCGGATGATTATGTGTCAAAACCGTTCTCTGCTACAGAGTTGGTTGCCAGGGTACGAGCCATACTTCGACGCACTCAAGATCGTACAGAAACTCGAGAATCGAAGATATTCATCCATGGAAACCTGCGCATCGACATTGCCAAAGCAGAAGTCTGGAGAGGTGAACATCAAGTTTACCTTTCTGCAACTGAATACAAACTGCTGTTGCATTTTGCCCATGAGTATGGCAAAGTATTAACTGCAGAAGAATTATTAATGGCCACGTGGGGTCCTTCTTACAAGGAAGAAAAAGAGATCTTATGGGTCAGCATCGCCAGATTACGCCAAAAACTGGAAGATGACCCGCACATCCCCGTCCACATCGTCACCAGAACAGGTCTTGGCTATCAAATGCCTCTTTGGGAAGAATAAGTCGAAAGGTTGCACATGGTTACTCAATTTGATGAAAAAGGCAAGATTTTTACCACTATTGTTTCTAAAAGCCCGGTCAAAGTATTAATTCAATTACCAACCAACCAGGTTCAAGGTGAAATTCATGTCAGGCGTGATGGCCGCTTGAAAGATGAATTGGACGGCGCCACCAAATACATCGCTGTTACCAATGCCACAATTCTTTCTCTGGATGGCTCCAAGGTTATTACTCAGTGTAAATTCCTTTCAGTCAATAATAGTCAAATTATCTGGATCATCCCTGAAAAAGAGATGATTGAAGAAGAATCTGAAAAATGACCGATAGTCCCCTCACTCACGAAAAAGAACTGATCAAATTAAAATCCTATCTGACAAGTCTCATCATTTCAGAGATGGAAAACACATCAGTCTTATCAGAGAACAGACGTCAGGCTGTTATTGACTGTATGCTACAAAACTATCAAACTTTAAATTTAAAGCTTCCACAGCCCATTCGTGACCAATTATTCAAAGAAATCATGGATGATATTCTAGGCTATGGTCCTCTGCAATCTTTGTTGGATAATCCAGATATTTCAGAAATTATGGTCAATGGTAAAGATAATGTCTTCGTCGAAAAGAGCGGCATGCTCACCAGATCGGATGTCACATTTGACAGCGATGAACAGATCATTCGCATTATTGACCGCATCATCCTTCCACTGGGTAGAAGAGTGGATGCCGATTCGCCAACGGTGGATGCGCGTCTTCCTGATGGCAGCCGTGTTAACGCGGTGATCCCTCCTGTTGCCATTGACGGACCTTCGCTCACCATCCGTAAATTTGGCAAAAACCGCATGGAAATGCACCAATTGATCGAAAAGGGTTCCTTAACACAAAACATGGCTTCATTCATTGAAGCGTGCGTGGTCTCAAAACTGAATATCATCGTTTCTGGTGGTACGGGCTCTGGCAAAACCACTCTATTAAATGCCATCTCCAAATACATCCCAGCCGGAAACAGAATTGTCACTATAGAAGATTCCGCAGAATTAAGATTGCAGCAGCCGCATGTCGTACGCATGGAAACAAAACCACCCAACGTGGATGGAAAACACGCCGTTTCCATCCGTGATCTGGTGAGAAATGCACTTCGCATGCGCCCTGACCGGATAGTAGTGGGTGAAGTTAGAGGCGGCGAGTGTCTGGATATGCTTCAGGCAATGAATACTGGTCATGATGGCTCTTTGACCACCCTCCACGCCAATTCACCCCGTGATGCCCTCTCCAGGATGGAAACCATGACCATGATGGCCGGCATGGAATTACCGCTGAGAGTCGTCCGTGAACAAATCGCTTCAGCCGTTGACCTCATCATTCAGCTATCAAGATTAAAAGATGGCAGCAGACGAGTAACTCACATCACTGAAGTATCAGGCATGGAAGGTGAAACCGTGGTCATGACCGATATTTTCAAGTTTGAACAAAC
>PNNU01000353.1 GCA_013824385.1 Anaerolinea sp. | reverse complement strand
GTTGTAGGCAAACTCGAGCAGCCTGGATTTTTCAATGGCGGACATGATCTCGGCCAGTTTCTCGCGGGTATCAGCGTCATCCTGCCAGGGCGAGAGGTCAATCACAATGCGGTTTAATTTGTTATCCAGAGTTTCAAGCTGCGGCAGGGTCAATGAATTTTTCAGCTTATCCATCAAGACCGCATGGGTTTTGGTATTCACGGCCCCATCAATGCCCTGTAAAGTGGATATGATGGCCGCCATTTCGTCCGCGGTCAGCACACTTTTGTCGAGCCGATAGCCTTCGGCAATGCCGATGCCGCCGTTCGCGCCCTGATAGGTAACAATGGGGATGCCCGCCTGGTTGATCGCCTCCACGTCGCGCAAAATGGTGCGCACCGAGACCTCGAATTTCTGGGCGAGGTCTTTGGCCTGCACGCGTTCTTTGCCGAGCAGAATCACAAGAATGGCAACCAGTCGGTCAATTTTCAAAGGTCCACCCCGAGGAAAGAATTCATTTTAAAAGGAATATAGCATGAGATTATTGATTTAAGGGAGGGGAGTATATTGAATACCAATAAATATGAAGAATCCAAGGTCACCCATCCCACCCTGACCGAACAGGTGGCGAATATTTCCGCGATTCTGAGCGGTGCAGGGATATGGGTTGGTGGAAAATTGGACAGACTCTAATTCAATCATTTCTGA
Organism: Anaerolinea sp.; assembly: GCA_013824385.1. The sequence goes on along the minus strand of PNNU01000353.1, from coordinate 2,965 downwards.
ATAATATCTGGCCTTTTTACACACAATTGAAACCTAAATAATTTGATCTTCCGTAAGAGGCACTGCTGTTGAAACCGCTTGAATAAAACTATCTGTTGTAACAAACAACTCCTCTGCGTTGATTTTTTCCGCTGAGAAAAAATTTCTTCCGTTTTTGCTTTTCTGCTTCAGAACCCTCTCCAGGTCAGATAGATAATTCTCTCCTATTTTTGTATCCAAATTTCCCTTTTTTAATTGGAATTTTAATGTGTCAGGCCAGCATTCAACCGTTCCGTTTATGTAAAGAATTAGAACTGACACCGATTGATCAGAATCTGGACATTGTGATCTAATGACAATTCCTGATTGACGCATTTGCAAATTGACTAATGGGTTACTCTGAAAATGATTAAATATTTTTTGCATCGCTTGTAGAGATTTTGGAGATTGCTGCTTGATTCCTTCCCAAAAAACTTCTTCTGTCAATGAGTTGTGAACCCGTTTTCTATTTGGTTCTTCCTTGGTTTGGACAACGGATATTGAATGTGGTTGGTCTGGATGAAGCATAACCTGAACTATGGATCTTTCAACAATCTCTGTCTTTGCCACGATATTTGGTACAACAAAAATGTCCGCTTCATTTTCTGGCATTTGATAACACTTCAACTCTACTAGCCCAACATTCGTTGCCAAGTGAGGATTTTTATTTACATATTCCAACATATCGATCAGAGAATTACGAATATGATCACTTACTATCAAAATCAAAATTCGGCCTAACCTGAGATTCTTTGCAATGTCATCCTCTGAAGGTATTTTTTCTAGATCTAGGTCGGAAATTGATTCTTGAATCAAATCCAAAACCCCTTTATTGTTTCTTTTCCTTGCCGCTTGATCCAAATCCTCAAATGACCATTTCGAAAGTTCTCCTGCATAATCAAGTGCTTGTGCAATTACTTCGCGCTTTGCTTCTGAGTTACGCCATAATTTGGTTTCTACCAGAACAGGATAGCCAGACTCGCTAATAAATAGATTGTCAATAGGGCCAGATCGGGTTGGAATCTCTCTTCCAATCGAAACAAGTGGCCAAAAAACAGGTTCAATATCATCCACCGGTAATATCTGCGGGTTGGATTGAATCAACTCTTGCAACCAACTCTCCGAAAATAAGTTTTTTGACGGATCAAGAATTTCGAGTTTTTGAGCAATTTTGTTTTTTTTGATCAAAATTGGTTTTGATTTCATGATGAATCTCCTTTGTTTTTACTTAAACGTTTGCGATACATATTTGTCAATTAAAAACCAACTCTTCTTGGTTGAAAAAAATTTTTTCTAAAATTAGTTTTCTTTGTTCTTTCAATGATATGTCTTGTAATTCCCGTCTTTTTATTAATTCGTTTCGGTTGCATAAAGCAATTTTATATCAACATCAGTTACACCACCTGAAATAAACGCAAAAAGGAAGTTTTCCAATATATAGCAACAATTGAATCCAACTATCACAACTATTCATGCCTCTTGACAAATTAGAATAATTGTTCTAATATTAATCACTCATCCCTCTTCCATTGCTCGATCTTTCACAACTGAATAGTATTCTTGCATAATAGACACGCGAAAACACTTCCCTTTACGAGTCGTTTTGGTCGAATTGATTTTTATTGTTTTTTTACTTCGAATAATAAGGTTAATTCTTTGTTTTCTTTGTTTCCGAAATTTTTCTGAAACAAAAACAAATCTTCAAAGTGCATTTTCCATCTGCGTTTTGCCCATAATCAGACCTTTTTTTGTATTTGTGCATAAAAACAAAAAACTAACCCCTCGCCTCCCACAGCCTGAGCGCCTCATTACTGATTACTCGCTCTCCGCTCTTGGGCTTTGGTTTTGACGGTTCTCTGCTCTCTGTTCTCAGCTCTCGATGTCCCTTTCTTACCCAAAAAAACCGTGGTATCCTTATGTCGCGCCCGGATGGGACCGGCGCGGCAGAGCCCTGCGAACCCCGTCAGGTCCGAGAGGAAGCAGCGGTAAGGAGGTATCTCTGGGCGCCGCCGGCAAACCTGTCCGGGCGCACTTTAAACCCCCGAGAGACAATCCATGACCAAAACACCCCCCGTATGTAATTATGAAGGTTCAGACTATCAAGACTCCTTCTGGGAGAAGGGCGGACGCGCCTACGAAGACGCGTGTGAAGCCCTGGCCCTCAAGAAGTTATTGCCCGTCCGCGGAGCGCATCTGCTGGAACTGGGCGCCGGCGCCGGCCGCAACACGCCGCGCTACACCGGCTACGAAAAGATCACGCTGTTAGATTATTCACGCACCCAGCTTGAACAGGCGCGGGCCCGCCTCGGTGATTCGCCCAACCTGCGCTACGTCGCCGCGGATGTCTACCGCCTGCCCTTCGTGGAAGGTGCCTTTGACGGCGCCACCATGATCCGCACGCTGCATCACATGGCAGACGCGCCCGCCGCTTTAGCCCAGGTAAGACGTGTGCTTTCTGAGAACGCCACCTTCATTTTGGAATATGCCAACAAGCGCAATCTGAAATCCATGCTGCGCTATTTGCTGGGCAAGCAGAAATGGTCCCCCTACTCCGCCGAACCGGTGGAATACCTTGAACTGAATTTCGACTTCCACCCCGCCGCCATCCGCGCATGGATGAAGGACGCAGGCTTCCGCATTGAACGCACGATCACCGTCAGCCACTTCAGACTGGGATTCTTGAAGCGCGCCATCCCCACTGGGCTGCTGGCCAGGCTTGACAGCCTCGCCGGGCTCACCGGAGGCCTGTGGCAGCTCAGTCCGAGTGTGTTTCTTCGTGCCTCAACGCTCAACCAGATGACAGCGGCACCCATTCAAACAAAACCCACAGGTGGGTTTGCGTGCCCTGCATGTCGGGAGCCGCTGGAGGATACGCCCCCGCTGATCCGCTGCCCGAAATGCGAACGCACTTATCCAGTTGCAGACGGCATTTATGATTTTCGATTAG
>PNNU01000352.1 GCA_013824385.1 Anaerolinea sp. | reverse complement strand
CTGGCTGCCAGCTCCAAGGATGCCTGATATCACAACCGATGCACTGTTAAAGTTGCTGCGTACCAGCAGAGTGATGCCATTTGATAACACCTTGCGGTGAATATCGTGCGGCCCGGGGATGGATGTGTTGATGATTGTTGCGCTCATGATGGGTTCTCCTCGGGACGATAAATGCCGAGTACTCTTTTTTGCGGTGACAGGTACTCCCGCGTTTTGACGAGCAGCTTTTCAGTGGTTACTTGTTCAAGGTTTTTGACGTATTCCAGGAACCATGAATAATGAGAGAACATTTCAGAATATCCCAGCCAAAAGGCTTGGTTGGTAATGTTCTCGCTGCCGTACACGAACATGGCACGGGCTTGTTTGACGGCTCTGTCAATCTCGGCTTGCGAAACAGGGCTTTCTAACAGCCGGGCAATTTCGTCATCCAGTTTTTGTAGCACGGTTTCAGGGCTGCAGTCTGGGCGTACCGTGATGGTGATGCCGTAGAGATAAGGGTCAAGGGTGGCCTGCAGTGAGCCGTTCACGCTGACCGCCAGTTCTTTTTCAACCAGTGCACGGTAAAGCCGGCTGGTCTTGTTTGAAATACCGCCGCCGCCGAACATATTGAGTCCGGAGGGACCGGTGAACAAGCTATCAAGCACGGTAATGATAAAGAAATCTTCTTCAGAGGCCGCCGGGGCACGCCAGGTCATTTCGATGTACGTGGTCTCTCCCGGGCCTGTAACTTCGATGCGTTCCTCTTTTTGCAGTGCAGGTTCACGTAAATCACCTGTCGGAGGCACTTTTTCTGCCGGGATGGATTCGTAGCGTTGGCGCAATTTTTCAAGCATTTCGTCCGTTTTGAAATCACCCGCCACGGCAACCACCGCATTGGCGGGGTTGTAGTAAGAACGGTAATGCTGATAAAGATCATCCCGGGTGATGGCGCGCAAATCTTCCAAACTGCCGATCACTTCATTGCGATAAGGGTGTTTCTTGAAAGCTGCCAATTGCATAGCTTCTTCCAACTTGAACAAAGGATCGTTTTCACTGCCTTCTCGTTCCGAGATGATTACCGTACGTTCAGAAGCCACTTCTTCTGGTTCGAAAACACTGTTGACCATGCGATCTGCTTCAAGGTTGATGGAAAGATCAATTTTTTCAGCTGGCATTGTCTCAAAGAATGTGGTCCAATCCAGATGGGTGAAGGCATTCCACAGACCGCCATCGCGTGAAATCGCGCGATCCAATATTCCTGCCGGAAAGGTGGGGGTGCCTTTAAATTGCATGTGTTCCACCCAATGCGAAATGCCGGTCTTGCCGGCGGTTTCATACCGCGAACCCACCCGATACCATACCCAGTGACTGATGATGGGTGAGGTGTGAATTTCTTTCAGCAGTATCTTTAATCCATTATTAAGGTTAAAACTTTCAATATGATCGGCCATGCAACCTCTAATCAACTGTATAATTATCCGTTAAATATAGCATAAGCCTAACACTAAGGGTAGGTGACCATCATTACAGTTCGGCAGCCAATGTATGGAAAATGGGATATATCATGACTAATCAAACGGATCGTCAAATCGCAATCATCGGAGCCGGCCCTGCTGGTTTATATGCAGCCCAAAAATTGTCTACATTAGGATACGGCGTGGCTCTTTTTAACCGGGACATCAAACCAGGTGGATTGGTGGAATACGGCATCTTTTTGGACAAACTTAAGATAAAGAACGGCTTTCGTGCTCAATTTCGACAAATCCTCGATCTGGAAAACATTAGCTATTTTGGTAATGTAACAATTGGCAAAAGGGGAAAAGTGCGGATTGAAGATCTGCTTCAATGGGGTTTTTCTGCAGTTTTGGTTACCAGCGGGGCGCAAGGCACCAAATTGATAAATCTTCCAGGTGAAACTCTTAAAGGAGTGTACCACGCCAAAGACCTGGTCTATCACTACAATCAACTTCCTCCTTACAGCACACGTCAATTTGTAATTGGCAAGAAGGTGATGATTGTCGGAGCAGGAAATGTGATGACAGATATTGCCCATTATTTGCTCAAATATCGTGATGTAGAAGAAATTACCGTTGTCATCCGCCGCGGACCGGATGAAGTAAAGTTTGACCAAAAAGAAATGCTGCCCATTATTGCCAACCTTGATCTGAATGATTTCAACGCTGAAATGAAGCGGGTTTCACCGGCCATGACAGCCATTGGGCAGGATCCTGATGCGGCTGCGCATTGGATTCTGGCTGCCCTGCAGAAAGCTTGCCCAAAAGAGCACAACGGCCGAATCATGCTGCGATTTCTTCATTCACCCAAAGAGATTCTGGCAAGCCATGATGGAACAGTGGCCGGCGTGAAATTGGAACACAATTCACTCTTCCGTGATGAGGACCTGGTGAGTGCCAAAGGAACCGGTGAATTCACGCAAATGGATGTGGATACGGTAATCTTTGCCATTGGCGACAGCGTCAATGACGATCTAGAATTGCCAATGCGGCAGAATGAAATATCCAAGGCGGCACATCCCAGGTTTCTGGTGGAAGGCATTACCTTTGAAGTTGGCAACCCATCAACAGGTGATCCTTTGCCAGGTATTTTTTATGCGGGTTGGTCGCGAAATCCGAGCACCGGGTTGGCAGGCATCGCTCGACGCGACGGTGTGTTTGCCGCTACTGCAATCAGTGAATACCTGGCTTCAGGCATTAAAATAACTTCGATATCCGATGATCACATTCAACAGCATTTGAGCGCGCAGCAAATCAATTATGTGATAAATGAAAAATTGAAACTGCTCGAAGAGGAAGAAAAAGTCCTGGCTGAAAAACTGGGTTTGGAAGAATATAAATATTCCACTAATGAAGAGATGCTCAACGCGATGGGCTTGACACCCAAATCTTAACTGGTGATTATTACTTTTTTGTGGATTGTGTAAAGGGAAACATCATCACAAAACCGATGGCGATGATGGCTAGACCGATTTCCATGCCGCGCGCCTGCCATACCCCAAACAAGGGCACTCCAGGCAAGGGATGTGATCCAATACCGAAAATATCTGCCATGCCTGAAAAAACGGCCACCACATAGCCTGTGCTGACCAGCCTCAAACCGATATCGGCTGGTATGCTTGGGGTTTGTCTTCGCCATAACGCATGGATGGCGACGTATCCACCCAGGCACATAATGGCCAACCCGATCAGCATAACTGCGATTTGAACAAATCCAACTACCGGACTGCGATCCAGGAAAAACCAACCTGGTTGAGCGCCAACCAGAAAGAACACAAACCCAACAAAAGCCACAGACAATGAAAACCGAACTCTGGTCCGCTGCAAGGGGGGCACAGGAATTTCAATATTTATTTCCATTTGTCTTGCTGATTGAGTGGATTTTACTTTTGAGTTGGTCATTCCGTCAGGATTAACTCCATCATAATTTCAGTCTTATTGTTTCAATCCGGATGGGTACGAGTATATCTCATTTTTGCAAAACGGGTTCGTGTATACCTCAAAAGACCTGTGAATAAATAGACCTTTGAATAATCTTGTATTATGCTCTGAACCTTTTTTAAAGCAGATACTTAATTGTATCAAATAAATTAAAAAGGATTTGATTTTTTCTCGGTCCAGATAATTTTTGAGGCAAAGAGAATAAGACAAAAAAGCGCGCCTTGGA